>DATHKS010000395.1:0-8287 GCA_035488975.1 Chitinophagaceae bacterium
GTCAGGAAATACGATATCCAGCTCAACTCGGCGTATACAGACATCGATTCCGTTCAGATCGATCTTCCCGCCGGGTATTCGGTAGAATTGTTGCCGCCGGTAACAACTCTCAGTTCTCCATTTGGAAAATACCAGGCGTCGGTGATCGTGAAGAATAATCAGCTATTCTATTACCGCAAGAAGGAGCAATTCGCGGGATACTATCCATCTACAAAATACGACGAGATGGTTGCCTATTACGAGGCGCTCTATAAGGCGGACCGGAGCAGGGTGGTGTTGGTGAAGAATGAATAACGTGAATCGTGAACGTGAATCGTGAGTCGTCAATCGTGAATACACTCCGCTGTAAGAATATTCGAATCGACTAGGACAGGACCTTACTCGATTCGAATATTCTTATTGTAGAGTGTTGTATTCACGATTGACGACTCACGATTCACGACTCTCGTTGAGAATCACTCTCGGTAAACATCTATAATTTGATTTCCCATCCAATCGTCGCAATTCCCTCCAGGAAAGTAAAACCATGACTGGCCCGGTTTCCCTTCGCCGTTGGCGTATTGGCCAATGCATCCACGTAGCGCACATATCCCGTCTTGCCCGTACCCTCGATGAAGAATCGCTTTAAGGGATAGAAACGAAGGCCGCCCTCCACGCTCATGTTATAGCCCGCTATATGGAAATCATTATTGAGGCGCTCGCCCTTCCAGGTAAAATCCGTTCGCGGTATGTTGATGCCCGCGCCGGCCTTCCACAGGTAGCTCAGTAAGGTCCTTGTCTTCGCGTGGTTCTGCACAAAGGTCGCGAGCCTCACATAGTTTATATGCAGCCAATTCGCACCATCTGAATGTTCGAAGTGCATGAAACTACGCGCATCCATCAGGCTGTCACCGTCTACTTTCACTCCATTGATGATACCCGTTACATGCACTATTTGCCCGTCGGACACGATGTATTTTGTATGATCGAAGTTTATTTCCACCGCCCTGGTATGTGCCTGGTTGAGGTAAAAACCGATCCGGTAATTATACTGGGGAATGGAGATCTCCACTGGTTTTTCCAGCACAGCATCCAGGTCGTTCGAGTCATGCGCCCGTGCATGATGAAGCTTGAAATTGTCGCCATTGCCCATCTTGAAATGAATGGTGCTGCGGCTATACGCGTCGAGATTGTATCCCCATTGCAGGTACATACCCGTAAACCATTTCTTATTCTTGGTTTCCTGCGCCCGGGTGGTTGTGAAGCAAAAAATCGTGATCAGGAAAAGGAAAGTAACATGTTTCATCCGGCAAACTTAATCGCTTCCTGTTAAATGGTAAAATTCTCGTGCGGCATTAACAATAGACGTGAATCGTGAAACGTCAATCGTGAATACAACACGCCGCTGTACGAATATTCAAATCGATCAGATACGCCGTTGTTGGTGTTTTGAAATAGGGATCGCCTGAATTAGGAA
The DNA here is from genome assembly GCA_035488975.1 of Chitinophagaceae bacterium. GTDB lineage: Bacteria > Bacteroidota > Bacteroidia > Chitinophagales > Chitinophagaceae > DATHKS01. The sequence continues at coordinate 1,457 of DATHKS010000395.1, forward strand.
TCCACACCAACAACTCAGATCTGATGAAAATCCAATATGGGAGTGTAACCTCGCTACTATTCGGTTGTTGGTGGAGGTAACTTAAGGGAAGAGTCTGAGTTTTGAACACCAACAACGGCGTATCTGATCGATTCGAATATTCTAATAGCAGGGTGTATTCAGGATTGACGATTGACGTTTCACGACTATGATTGACGACTCACGATAGCGCTAATCCTGCAAGTGAAGTCGATGAAAGAGACGATGCATCGCGGGCGCGAGAATGATGCCGATATTGGTGATGAAGACCACGCCGCTGAACAATGCATAGAAGGAAGAGAACCATTTACCGGCAACGGTCTTTATTTCAACCACGGGTCCCATTCCGCTCAGTATCATGGATGAATTGTGTACTGCATCGAGCCATGCAATGCCGGCGGAATAGTGATACCCGGCAATGCCGATTGCAAGACAGATCGCCATTACCCCGCACGCAAGGAGGATATTCTTCAACACACGTTGGTAAAACGTGGTGATGGAGGCTAACGGTTGTTTCTTCGTTTCGTACATAGTATGCTCCTGCGGGATTATTGACAGGTGGAGGGAAATTGGGTATCGATCGTTTGCTTGACCGATTTCCAGATATCGGGTTTCTGTTCTGCCTGCAGATCCTTGGTGATGATCAGCGAGGCATAACCATGACAAAGATCGATCACCGGCCAGGTACCGAAAAGCCCGAGACTCGACAGCGCCGTCGCCTTGCCATCGGCTTCCTCGATCGCCCAGCTACCCAGTGCATAGTTTAGACCGGCCGCGGCCTTCGGTGCAAATTTGATGATCGATGAATTGGTCCTTATCTGCAACAACTCCTTTACGGAGGCTTCACTCAATATCTGTTTTCCCGCGTAGGTCCCATTGTTCAGCAACATCACCAGGAATTTCATATAGTCATCGGCAGTAGACGATGCCCCTCCGGATGGATCGAGCGCGCTTGCATCGAGCGTGGTGAAGCTCGACTTCCGCATGGTCATGGGATTGAACAATTTTTGTTTGATAAGCACATCGAATTTCTTCTTGGCAACAACCTCCAGCACGCGCCCCACGATATCGGCTCCTATGTCTCCATACCAGAAATCCGTCCCCGGGTTGGTCCTGATCTCGCGCGCCGCAAATGAATTGACCTCGTCTTCAAGTGAGGAGAACTTCTTCTTCTCGAACAACTTCTTCAGGAATTTCGATTCATCGCTGATGCCGGTCATGTGCGAGAGACAAAGCCGTAGCGTGATATAATTCTTGCCATACTTCTCGAACTCCGGTAGCCACCGGGTGATCTTATCGTCCAGTGAAAGCTTTCCTTCATCCACGAATTGCATCACCAGCGCGGCGGTCAGCCACGTGCTGGCATTTCCTATCGGGGCTGGCGTCTTGCTGTTAAACTCGCCCAATTCCTTCTTATATACCAGCGTATCACCCCGCTTCCAAACCATCACCACCAGGCTGTTACCCATCGCCTTTTGTTTCATCTTCAATTCCTGGTCCAGGGAAGACCAGTCTGCCTGGGCCTGTACGGTCTGCAACAATAGCAGGGACGCTACGATAAATATGACGTTGATGCAGATGTAATTCCGTTTAACTGACATTGTTACGCAATTTTTGGCTTGGATTATGATTTGACAATAGGCTCTAAGTTATTCGATTTTCCGGAGCCCCCTTTATCGGTTTTCCGGCCATTTAGTTATGGTTAGGTTAATAAGGGAGCTCTTCAAACCATAAACCGCCTGGCGGCTAAGCCGGTACCGGGCAAAAATGAAAATAAACATATGAATCTATCAAATTTTACCATAAAGGCCGCTGAGATAGTCCAGCAGGCCCAGCAGGTGGCCTTCAATGCGAAGAACCCGACCATCGAAACGGAGCATATCCTCAAGGCGTTGCTCGACCAGGATGATTCGCCTATCGAATACCTGATGAAGAAGAACAATGTTACGGTGAACCTGGTCGATTCCAAACTGAATGAATTGATCGGGAAATTGCCGACCACTGACGGGGAGCCTGCGCAACAACTCGGGCGGGAGGCCAACAATGTTATCCTGCGTGCTGGCGCCTTGTTGAAACAATTCAATGACGAGTTTATCACACCCGAGCATTTACTGCTGGCCATCGTTCAGGGAAATGATGCGTCCGGTAAATTATTACGCAATACCGGGCTGAGTGAAAAAGGTCTCATTGCGGCCATCAAGGAGCTTCGTAAGGGAGATACCGTGACGTCCCAGACCCAATCGCAGGAATTCAACGCCCTTAACAAATATGCCAATAACCTGAATGAACTGGCGCGCCAGGGCAAGCTGGATCCCGTGATCGGCAGGGATGAAGAGATCCGCCGTACGCTTCATATCCTTTCGCGGAGAACCAAGAACAATCCGCTGCTGGTAGGTGAACCCGGAGTAGGTAAGACTGCCATAGCCGAAGGCATAGCACACCGGATCATCGATGGAGATGTGCCGGAGAACCTGAAGTCGAAGACTATTTACGCCCTCGATATGGGGCTGCTGATAGCGGGCGCCAAATACAAGGGTGAATTCGAAGAAAGATTGAAGGCCGTGGTGAAGGAAGTGAGCGGAAGCGATGGCGACATCATTCTTTTTATCGATGAAATACATACGCTTGTTGGCGCAGGCGGAGGAGAAGGAGCCATGGATGCAGCCAATATCCTGAAGCCTGCACTGGCCAGGGGTGAATTGCGGGCTGTAGGCGCAACTACGCTCAATGAATACCAGAAATATATTGAAAAGGATAAGGCGCTGGAGAGACGCTTTCAGCGTGTCTTTATCGATGAGCCGAGCATTGAGGATGCCATCTCCATTCTCCGGGGTCTGAAGGACCGCTATGAGACACACCACCATGTCCGCATCAAGGACGAGGCCATCATAGCGGCAGTGGAATTATCCAGCCGGTACATCACCGACAGATTCCTGCCCGATAAAGCGATCGACCTGATAGATGAGAGCGCCGCAAAGCTTCGTTTGGAAATGAATTCCATGCCGGAGGAACTCGATATCCTCGAGCGCCAGATCCGTCAGTTGGAGATAGAACGCGAAGCAATCAAACGCGAGAATGACGCAGTGAAACTAAAGGAACTGAATACCGATATAGCCAATCTCGCCGTGGAGAGAGATACGCTGAAGGCAAAGTGGAAACAGGAGAAGGAACTCGTGGACAAGATCCAGAATGCAAAGGCGCAAATAGAAGAATTGAAACAACAGGCGGAGAAGCTGGAAAGGGAAGGGGACTATGGTAAGGTTGCCGAGATCCGTTATGGAAAAATAAAGACACAGGAAGAGATCATCAACCAACTCACGAAGCAACTCCAGGACAGTAACGAAAAACGTTTGCTGAAGGAAGAAGTGGATGCCGAAGACATAGCAGAAAGCGTTGGGAAGATCACGGGCATTCCGGTAACGAAAATGCTCCAGAGTGAAAAGGAGAAGCTGCTGCTGCTGGAAGATCACCTGCACCGTCGTATCGTTGGCCAGGATGAGGCGATCTCTGCTGTTGCAGATGCCATCCGCCGCAGCCGTGCGGGCCTCAGCGATCCGCGCAGGCCGATCGGTTCGTTCATCTTCCTGGGAACTACCGGTGTTGGTAAGACCGAACTCGCGAAGGCGCTGGCCGAATATCTCTTCGATGATGAAAGTATGATGACGCGTATAGACATGAGTGAGTACCAGGAAAAACATACCGTGAGCAGGCTTGTTGGTGCACCTCCGGGATATGTGGGATACGATGAAGGCGGACAGTTGACCGAAGCCGTGAGGAGGAAGCCCTACAGTGTGATATTGCTCGATGAAATAGAAAAGGCTCACCCGGATGTCTGGAATATAATGCTGCAGGTATTGGACGATGGACGGCTGACCGATAACAAGGGGCGCGTGGTGAACTTCAAGAATACGATTATCATCATGACGAGCAATATCGGTAGCCAGATCATTCAATCGGCCTTCGGGGACGTGAATGAGAAGAATGTAGACCAGGTTACGGAAAGCACGAGGGTGGAGGTGATGACGCTGTTGCGGGAAACGATACGTCCGGAGTTCCTGAACCGGGTGGATGATATTATCATGTTCAGGCCGCTCCTGCGGAAGGAGATCATGGGCATCGTGAAGATCCAGCTCGATGCACTGAAGAGATTGGTAGCACAGAATGGAATAGATCTCGACTTCAGCGATTACACGCTCCAGTTCCTCGCGGAGCAGGGGTATGATCCGCAGTATGGCGCGAGGCCATTAAAACGGCTTATTCAAAAAGAGATCGTCAATCAATTGAGTAAACGTATCCTGGCAGGGGATATAGATAAAACACACGTGGTACTGGTAGATGTTTTCGACAATACGGTCGTCTTCAGGAATGAGGCGCCGGAGCTGGAGAAGACGGGGAAGAAGAAGTAAATAAAAAAGGCGGACGGGGATTTGGGGAGATTTGGGGATTTGTCGGATGGATAGTCATTTGGTTTGGGTCAGGCATGCGATAAAAAAAAGTCTGATCTGAGATATGGAGGTTAGTGTTGGTTGCGACTCATGGGAAAATATGAAAAGGCAGACGGGGATTTGGGGTGATTTAGGGATTTATCGGATGGATAGTCATTTGGTTTGGGTCAGGCATGTGATAAAAAAAGTCTGATCTGAGATATGGAGGTTAGTATTGGTTGCGACTCATGGGAAAATATGAAAAGGCGGACGGGGATTTGGGGGGATTTAGGGATTTATCGGATGGATAGTCATTTGGATTGGGTCAGGCATGTGATAAAAAAAAGTCTGACCTGAGATATGGAGGTTAGTATTAGTTGCGACTCATACGAAAATATGATCGTCAATCAAAATCCCCAATCCCGGATCAGACTTTTCCTTTTTATATCTGGCTAAAAGGCTGTCCGTCCGATAAACCCCTAAATCACCCCAAATCCCCGTCCGCCTTTTTCTTTTTTATATCTAGCTAAAGGACTATCCGTCCAATAAATCCCTAAATCCCCCCAAATCCAGGTACTCAGCCGTTGTTCTCATTCTCTCCCTCGCCATTATTCCCCGCATCGGCTTCCGCAGGAGGAGTGGTATTTCTTATTTGCAACTGGAAGTTATTCGTCAGCGTAAACTCGTATTCATGCGCCCTTACTAATTGACGGGTGGTCTCATCTCCCTGGAGCGCTTCGGCAAAATCCCTCGCTAATGGCGGAGGATTGTCAATACTGGGCAGCCTTCCCTTGCGAAGGGTGATATTAAAGCTGAACTTTACCTTTCTTCCGCCTGCCGCGCGCTGGAAGTCGGTGCCATTCATACTCAGTATTTGTTCACCTGTAGCAGAGCGTTTTAATAATATCTTTATTACAGGCAGGTATTTACTCCACGTTTGAGTGAACATTGAGATCTTTTTTGTTTAAAAAATTTGTTGGGACAGCATTTGATTTTTAACCCCGGGAAAAGGAAGCGGCAGTTAAAAGCGACGGAATAAGCTGTATCGGTGTAAAGGTAGGTAATAAAACCGACCATCGCCTCTAGAACTCGGCCCATCTCACCCGGCCCGGATCGATAATAATTGTATCTTTTGATCCCTAATCATTAAACTATTTATCAATGCTCATGAGATCCGCCAGCCTCAGCGCTGTTCTTTGCAGCCTTGTATTAACATTCTGCATCAATCTTTATGCACAGGATAGCAGTTTCGTTGTGCCGCTTTGGAAGAATGGAGCCCCCGGATTCGAGAGCAGGAAGGACGAGCCCGAGCAGGCAAAAGAATGGTGGGTAAAAAACGTAAATAACCCATCCCTTACTGTATTTCTTCCACCAAAGGGTAAGGCCAATGGCTCCGCGGTAGTGATCTGTCCCGGCGGTGGCCATCGCGCACTGGGCTTCAATGGCGAAGGACGTGATCCGGCGAAATTCCTCAATACACTTGGGGTCACTTGCTTCGTGCTCAAGTACCGCCTGTTCAGGGAAGAGAATTCACCTTATTCCATGGAGAATGCAAAGCAGGATGGCTTCCGGGCCATGCGCCTGGTGCATAGCCGCGCCAGGGAATGGGATATCGATACCGCCCGCCTCGGGATCATGGGATTTTCCGCGGGAGGAGAAATGGTGTCCTGGGTAGCCTATGATGAGGGGAAGGGTGATCCCTCCGCAAAGGATACTGTCGATCGTTCATCATCCAAACCTTCCTTCCAGATCCTGGTCTATCCCGGTCCACTCGGTATACCGGGGTCCATCCGGCCCGATGCGCCACCCGCCTTTTTAGTTGCCGCCAACGACGATACCTGTTGTTCTGCCCCGATCGTTGACCTGTTACAGAAATACCGCGCGGCAAAGGTGCCCGTGGAAATTCATCTCTATGCCCGTGGAGATCATGCCTTCAACATGGGATACCGGGCCACACTTAGTTCAATAAAGGCCTGGCCACAACGCCTCGCTGAATGGCTGCAGGATAATGGATGGCTTACAAAAAAGAAATAATAGCCGGCGGCCTGGGGAAAAACTTACTGGAGCAAACCATCCATTTCTTCCAAATCGCCCATGAACATATAGGGCCTATCATGGCATATTAATTGAAACAGTCAGGTATAAAATACTCGGCTGATGGAAAACACGCTCATCCCTTCAAAACACCAGGGAAAGAACACCGATCTCCAGGAATCCAAGACTCTACCCAATCGCGAGAGGGCGCTCGATTGCTTCAAACGGGCCTGTAAGAGAATGCTCAATCCTCCTTTGTGGCACAAACTGGCGGGAAAGGCAAGTGCTGAATTCCGAGTGGCCGGTCACCACGGTGAAGAAGAACATCGCCTCGTGGAGAGCGGTGACTTTCTCC
>DATHKS010000396.1:0-3485 GCA_035488975.1 Chitinophagaceae bacterium
GACTACCATCCCGGTCAATACCGCCGGATCCAATTGTAGTTTCGATGTGCCGGTAGTTGGACCCGGTACATTTACCGTCAACTGTGGTTCCGCCCAGGTAAATGGCACCTATGAGCAAGGTGTCGCTCTCGGAGCGGGTAATTTCGTTAAGGTGGATGTTACCGTCGCTACCGCCGGCGCCTATACAATTACCAGTACGGTCAACGGGATGACGTTCACCGGCAGCGGGACATTTGCAGGTACGGGTGTTCAAAATATAACTCTCCAGGGATCGGGTGTACCGCAGGCTGAGGAAACATCTACAGTAAATATCAATGCGGGTGCAACGCCCTGCAGTTTTGATGTGACGGTAGAGGCAGGTGCTCCAGGCGGCGGCACGGGTTCCTGGCAGTTCGTTGAAAATGGTGTGACCTACAGTGGCAGTATCTCCGATGTTGAATATGACCCGACCACCGGGGCTCCCGCGACCTCTCTTATATTCACGGGGGGCAATGCAGCAAACGATGAATTCGACCTTGGACTGGTTGACATAGCCGGAGGCATAAAAGCAGGAGATATCTATAAAACATTCCTGCCGATATCGCCGGGTGAGAATATCGGCCTGATGTATTTCTTTGGTGCCGATCCCAAGACATATACTTCCGATCCCACGATTCCAACCACGGGTACAACGCTGACGGTAAATATCACCGTCCACAATCTCGTTTCAAAAAATATAATGGGAACCTTCACTGGCAAAGTGATCAACGAGGCCAATGTCTTAAAGGATATCACCAACGGATCCTTTTCAGTCACATATCCATGATTTTGTTAGGCCCACAGATCTCACAGATTTTTCTGTAGGCTGCAAGTGACCTCCTGACCGTATTACTTATTCAAAGGAGAGAATAGGATCTGTGAAATCTGTGGGCCAAAAACTCCCTTAAAACCCTTTCTTTCCACTCTTAAGCGGTGGCAACTTGAAATCATCGAGGGAACTTTTCTGCGCGATCAGCTTTTCAATCTCATCGATGCTACGCGGTGCAAAGGAAGACAGCAATTCAAAACCGTCCTGCGTGATCAGTGCATCGTCTTCTATCCGCACAGCGATGCTCCACCATTTCTTATCGCAGTTGCTGCCTTCCGGAATATAGATCCCCGGCTCGATGGTGATGACCATTCCCTTCTTCAGTGTGGAGGAATTACCGCGGTCGTGTACGTCGAGGCCGATATGATGCGATAATCCATGAGGGTAGTACTTGTTCACTTCCTTCTTATCCTTGATGATCCCGAGATGAAGCAGTCCTTCGGCGATCACTTCCTTTGCTGCAATACCAGCCTGGCTCCAGGTGGCGCCATCCTTGAGCAATTTGAAGGCGGCCTCCTGCGCATCGTACACCAGTTGATAGATCAGGCGTTCTTCCGGGGAAAATTTACCACCGGCGGGTATCGTGCGGGTAACATCGGATGAATACCCGTGGTATTCGGCGCCAACATCCATCAGGAGGAGCGAGTTGCCAACCCTCGTCTTGGTATTCTCCATATAGTGCAGCACGCAGCCATTTTCTCCTGAGCCTACAATGGAACCATATCCTACTTCTTCCGCTCCGTATTTCTTATGTACATATTCGTGAAGACCCTGTATCTCGAGTTCGCTCATATCGGGACGCACCACCTTCATCACTTCATTTTGTCCCTGGCAGGAGATCTCCACGGCCTTTCTAAGAAGCACCAACTCCTCAGGAGTTTTTACTTCGCGGAGGGTGCCCGTGAGTTCACGATAAAGTCGGCTGTCCATTTTCTTTGTCTGTGCAGGATCGTTGCCAATGCCCGATCTCATCTTGAATATCTCGATCAGGTCGGCGAGTTCGGCCTTGTTCCATTGGTTGTTCGACACATCATCGGGAAACTTATCACAGATGATCCTGCTGAATTGGGTGAAATCGATATTGAAAAGTGCGAAGTCTTCGCCATTGTAGACCTTGGCGAAGCCGAGGTCTTTCTTTGCGCCCTCCACGCCGAGTCGGCGACCTGTCCATTGTTCGGCCTGGGGGCTTCTCTTCTGCACGAAGAGCACTTCGTTGTACTTGTTCCCGGCCGAATCGGTTTGCTCGTCCTTGAAGATGAGGAGCACCGAATGCGGCTCGTTGTATCCACTGAAATAATAGAGATCGGGGTTCTGGTGATATAGATAATCGACATCGTTGGAGAATACCCGGGTAGGGTAGGCAAAGACGGCCATGACGGAATTTTTGGGCATCAACTGGCGGGCGGCTTCACGGCGACCGGCATGAAATTCCTTGGTCAGGTAGTCAGTGGGTTCATCTTTTTGAGCAGGGCAGGTGATCGAAAGAATGAATGAAATAGCGAGGAGGCCAAACTTTCCGGAAAAAGATACTTGCATAAAAAAAGGTGATTAGTATCGCTAAAATAGTCGATTCTAATCACCGGCCTAAAAAAATCCATGAATGGTTTAGTTGTTAACTGCTAATCATCGTCCTCTTCTTCTTCCTCGTAGGCACCTTCATTGGTGTAGTGTTCTTCCCAGGCCTTTACGGCTTCGTCACTCAGGCACTCGATGATATCGAAGATCTCGTCCTTCTTCAACTTCCATTCCGTTGCCGTCGGATCGTCGAAGCGTTGAATGAATAAACAATGATCTGTTTCCACGGCCACCTTGATCAGAGAGATGGGCGAATTTTCCAGATCTTTGACCAGGTAATAGCATCCGTTTTCCATTAAATCATACGTGTACATAACTCCTCCCTTTATTTTATATTCTTAATGAGCTTTATCGACCAGTTATGGCAAACTGAATCACTGGTCCTGATCAGAATTTAATGGGCTCTCAACGCAGTTGGATAGTAGGAGAATTGTTATGGGTTAGAAGAACAATCCAAAATTAATGATTTGGAGGATTTCAAAAATGGGAATTCGATCGGCGGGCAGAAATATTTTTTTAACTAATATATTCTATTAATTATCAGCAATTTATGCGCTTTTACTAACATTTCGAAGTAAGTCTTGTAATGCTTTCAATCTCAGATTTTTAAGGTCCCAGGCGTCGCCGGACGCCCCTTTGTGGTGATCGATCGGGAGGAATATCAGAGTCCGAAAACCGGGTTGAGTTTGGTCTATCGGCTGTTCATGGACCCAAAAAAGGGCCGCACCTTGTAAGGCACGGCCCATCGAGAATCGATCGTTCTACCCTTTAATTCTTCGGTTGTAACTTGATCTCGCCAACCTCTGTGGTCTGACCTTCGGCCACTACTATATCTTTCTTACGCGTGTTGGCAAATGGTTCCTGGGCTTCAATGATCACGGAGTAGGTCCCTGGCTTTACATTCTTGATCTCGAACGTTCCGCCGGCCTCAATAGCGGCCTGGATCGTATCCGTTTGCGAGACCGCCCATGCACGCACCGCTTTATCCGCAGGCGTTACGGTACCTTTTATTCCATTGGTCTGAAATTCCTTAAAGGAGAACAATGCCGCGGTGGAAATACCC
>DATHKS010000397.1:0-2771 GCA_035488975.1 Chitinophagaceae bacterium
GCCGCGAATGAGTTCCGTTTTGGGATGGAAAGGCCAGTTACCGCCGGCCGTCTTTCGATAGCCATTCTTCTCATCGTCTGTGCCATACACGATCTTGCCTAGCTTGCTCCAGTACACGGCGCCTGCACACATGCAACAGGGCTCTACCGTCACATACAAGGTAGCTTCAGGAAGATACTTGCTGCCCAGGGCATTGAAGGCGGAAGTGAGAGCGATCATTTCTGCGTGCGCGGTCGGATCATTGAGCCGCTCGACCATATTGTATCCGCGGGCTATTGTTCTTTCATTCAATACGATGATCGCCCCAACGGGGACTTCCCCATCTTCGAAGGCTTTTTTCGCCTCCTTGAGGGCCAGCATCATATAGTATTCATCCGTCATGGATATGAAAATACAAAATGTTTTGCGCTCACCGGTTTAGCATGGCATGATATTTTGGTAAGTAGGTGGAAGGATCAGATCTCAAAACTTCTAAAAAAAATGCTATGAATAAATTACTTATCGGCTTTTCAGCAGGACTACTTCTCGGTATCCTCTTCGCCCCTGCCAAGGGCTCCGAAACAAGAAATACGATTGCCCGCAAAGGACAAGACTTGAAGGATAGATTCAACGATATGGTGGACTCTATCAGTGAAAAGTTCGAATCCGTAGAGGATGAGGCAGAAGATATGGTGCAAAGACAAAGGCAGAGAGTAAGAACCGTTAGTACTGACCTTGGATGAACTAAATAGATCCCTACCCGTTGAGTAAAAAAGACATTACCATTCGTAATGTCTTTTTTATTTCCCCCATTTGAAAAAAGCGAATGCCTGTGAAACTCTCACAGGCATTCGCACTTGCTTCCCTTAAGAAAGCGCCGATAGGACAGGTAGTAATCAGAGAATCAGGATCAGTAACAGGATGATGATGATGATAGCGCCAACAGAGAGGTACACGCCACCACTCATTACACGGGCTTCCTTATTCATGTCCTTTAATTCCTTTTTCAGAGCCTTGCGTTCAGATCGGCTAAGCTCAGACTTGTCTATTTCTTTTATGTATTCAACCCTTGCCTTTATCTCTTCGAGGCGAGCCTTCTTCTCATTTTCCGTCATGCTGGAAACACGCTCCTTAAGGGGGCGCCTGTCTTCAATTGTCGAGGCATATGAGTTAGACACGGTGATTGTCAATAAAAGGCTTAGAACTGCGATGCTGATTTTTGGTTTCATTGTGATATATTTTGATGAATAAAGGCAAAAAGTTATCCAGTTCCATAAAATCTAAGTCTAACGTGAAAATTTGCTTTAGCAGCTATCAAATGGGGTTTTTTTTCCCCAGGTATTTTCCCTGTGAACCTTCCGGGTAACCTTTTTCTATATCATAAGATGTATCCGGGCAACCTAATGATTTGACAATGGATTGTCAGGCATGGTGCCCGCCGTCCGGTTCACTCATCCTTCTATTATTTCATTACCTGAACTGTTCCGGGCAATGCTGACCGGCAAATTGATTAATTTTAAATATGCCGACTACGCCAGATACCACCCAGCCGGAGGCACTTCGATCCTTTTTTAACCAGGGAGCGACGCGGAGCATCGATTTCCGCAGGAAGCAGCTGCTACTATTGAAGGAGAGCATCCTGAAGCATGAGCAGCAGCTCTACGACGCTCTTTACCTGGATCTAAAGAAGAGCCCAGAGGAATCCTGGGTTACCGAAGTGGGCTTCGTGATCTCGGAGTTGAATGCCATGCTCCGGAACCTGCGAAGATGGATGGAGCCCGAACGTGTGGCGACGAATCTCCTTAATCTTCCATCGGGAAGCCGGATCGCCAGGGAGCCGTTGGGCGTTGTCCTGATCATTGCACCCTGGAATTACCCATTCCAATTGCTGATAAATCCGCTGGTGGGCGCCATTGCCGCGGGCAATTGCGTGGTACTGAAGCCAAGCGAATTTGCTCCCGCCACCGGGGCCGTGATGAAGAAAATGATCGCGGATGTCTTTCCAAAGGAATATGTATTGTACCTGGAAGGCGAGGGCCAAACCGTAATCCCGGCCTTGCTACAGGGATTTAGTTTCGATCATATTTTTTACACCGGAAGCACGGCAGTCGGAAGGCTGATCTATAAGATGGCGGCCGAGAAAATGGTCCCGGTTACGCTCGAGCTCGGCGGGAAGAGTCCCTGCGTGGTTGAAAGCGATGCCGATATCAGGGTAGCGGCAAGACGGATCGCCGTTGCTAAATTTTCCAATGCCGGGCAAATGTGTGTGACTCCCGATTATATCCTCGTGCACGAATCGAAGATGGAAAGGTTGATGAGCGAATTGAAAAACTCCATCTCACAGTTCTTCGGCGAGCGACCGGAGGAGAACGATGCCTATGGAAAGATCATTAATTCGAAACAATTCGACCGGGTAGCGGGTTATCTCAGCCAGGGAACCATCGAATATGGCGGAAGGATGAACAGGGAAACGCTTTTTATCGAACCTACCCTGGTTACAGGTGTATCATTGGATAGTTCGATTATGAAGGACGAGATCTTCGGACCCATTCTTCCTGTCATTCCGTTCTCTTCTTTGGAACAGGCAAAGACGATCATCGAACGGAACCCCAACCCGCTGGCCTTCTACATTTTTACATCCAGCGGTAAAAAGGAAAAGGAATGGCTGGAGGCTATCCCGGCGGGAGGAAGTTGCGTCAATAATGCGAGCTGGCATTTGACGAATCATCATCTTCCATTCGGGGGGCGCGGTTTTAGCGGCACCGGAAATTATCACGGTAAGTTTTCGTTCG
>DATHKS010000398.1:0-5702 GCA_035488975.1 Chitinophagaceae bacterium
GGTTCGAGCAGCGGGGCCGTCTGTGCATTCACTGCCGCCTGGGAGCGGCCGGCTGAATTCTCCCGGGTCTTCAGCGCCATCGGCACCTATATCGGTCTCCGGGGTGCAGAGCGTTATCCAACCCTCATCCGGAAATACGAGCCAAAGCCTCTGCGTGTGTTCCTGCAGGACGGAACGAACGACCTGAATATTTATGCCGGTGATTGGTGGAAGGCGAATGAGACGATGGAGAGAGCACTGGTCTTTTCCGGTTACGATGTCCAGCATGCCTGGGGAGAGGAAGGACACAATGGCAACCAGGGCACGGCAGTCTTCCCTTCGGCGATGCGTTGGTTGTGGAAGGATTGGCCGCAACGCGTGAGCGTTTTGAAGACGGGCAACCAGTTTCTCCAGGACATACTTATCCCTGGCGAAGGATGGGAACTCGTAGGGCAGGGCTATAAATTCACGGAGGGGATCATTGCTAATAAGACGGGAGAAGTATTTTACCAGGACATACCCGTCTCTCAAACTTATAAGATAGGATTGGATAATAAACTCTCCGTGATCAACCGCGAGGCAAAGAAGGCAAGCGGTAGTTCAATAGGCGCCGATGGAAAACGGTATGTTGTTGCGGGTGAAACGAGGCAGGTAATAAGTTACGACGCCAGCGAAGGGGGCACGGTCATCGCCGATAGCATTTCCGGAAATGATCTGGTGGTGGCCCGCAATGGAAATATATACATCACGGCTCCCGACGGTGTTCAAAAGCCGGGAAAGCTTTTTCTTATAAGGCCGGGAAAGGAGAAGGTGTTGGTAGACGAGGGACTCCGGTTCAATAATGGGCTGGCTCTTTCCCCTGACCAGACACAACTATACGTGACGGAATCGGCTTCTCATTGGGTATGGGTCTATAAACTGATGCCAGATGGAATGCCGGTATACAAACAAAGATATGGATGGTTGCATGTGCCCGATGGGGAGGAGAATGCATGGGCCGACGGATTGAAATGTGATACTGCGGGCAGGATATATGTCACGAGCCGCCTCGGTATACAAGTGATGGATCAACTCGGGCGGGTAAATGCGATACTACCGCTGCCGGCCGGCCAGGCTTCCAATTGTTGTTTTGGAGGCGCCGGTTTCTCCACATTGTATGTTACCTGCGGCGATAAGGTGTATCGCCGCAAGCTGCATACGAAGGGTGTGAATACTTTCGACAACCCGGTGAAGCCACTCAATCCCCGTCTCTGATCATTTTTTGAGAACGATGCCACATCCTTCGATGCAGATATGATCCAATGAGTAAAGGCCCATCGTTCTTGCAACAGTATCGATATGATATCCGAAAAGCTCGGTTCCGTTGGGCGGCGAAAAGAATCTGACCTTAACGGAATCCAGTATCTCGTATCTGTTTATTGTCTTGAAAATATCCATGTTGCTGCTTACCGATCCGTCTGATTTGAAATCCACCCATTGTCCCGGGGGATTGGCCGGGTAGTAATCGGGAAGGCCGCCAGCACTCATGTAATATTCATGATAGGTCCATTTTCCTTTAAGCGTATTGGGTATGATCTTTCCTCTGTCACCAGAGTCCGATTTACTGCAGGCGGCAAGAACAGAAAAGATAAGCGTTATTAAAAGAAGGCGTCTCATATGAAGTGTTTTGAACTTTGACCCCGGCTATTCGATGATCGTTGCACGGGGTTGAAAATTTTTAATTCAATTGGCGGCGTTAAGATACAATGAGTAAAAAATAAATATTCAATGAAAGAATATTTCGGTAAAATAATAATAGGGGACATACGGAATGTGTTCGGTACGGAAAGTGAAAATGGTATTGTAACTATTCCCTTCGTCCCGATGACGGCGCATGAGGTTCGGTTCGTTCATTATCCCGACTGCCAGCAGCTTTGCATCTGGCTCACGCACTATGGAAGGGAATATGGCAATGTTACACTCTTGAATGCCTCGACCGGTAAAACGGAGGAGGAGTGGCCGGTGACCGACAAACTCGATGGAAGCATTCAAGTGGTATGGGATACTCTTGCCATAGCGCCTGGCGTCTATACGATCGAGATAGCCTGGCGGCATGGATGCAAGCACGTTATTGAACTGACGAAATTCGAAGTGGTGGAGGAGAAGAAAGAGGAGAAGCCGGTGGAATTAAGGCCGGTGTTGAACGAGGATAAGAATGAGAGAATCATCTATAGGGACGGCGCCGGGAAGACGCTGCCTGATGAGGATCTGTTATTGCAGGAGAAATTGTTGAAAGAAGTTTCTAAGAAATTCGGACGGCATATAGAATACGAAGGCGATCTCAGGGGAGGGACGGTCTACTATGTGGATGGTCAGACGAGGATCGGCTTCAGCCATGAAATGGGAGGAGGCGACTGTATGGTCTATATAAATGTTCCCACCGAAGAAAAATGGCAGGCCATGACGGGAACGCCATTGCATCAGAGATCGGAGATACTTCAGTTTGTGGCCGCGACCGTTAAGCGCGAGCAGGCGAGCCATTGCAGGGTAGTGATCGATGGCGATAGTATCACATTCTATCATCAATAATCGTGAGGAACGTGAATCGTGAGTCGTCAATCGTGAATACAACACCCTATAATGAGAATATTCGAATCGATCAAGGTTCTGTTCTAATCGATTCGAATATTCCTATAGCGGAGTGTGGTATTCACGATTGACGACTCACGATTCACGTCAATACGGTTATTTAACACTGCATTAGTAATAGCGGGGCAGCAGGAAAACTATCCAATCATTCCATGCGCCATTCGATGGCGATGAATGGTTAGTCGTGAAGAACAGTAAAATTATTTCTTATTCTTTCCGGCTGATTTATTACCCAGCCAAAGCAGGCCATCGAGGATGAACGTATCCTGCATCGGGCTTTGAAAGGTGGAGGATAATTCCTTGTTGGTCTTGTGTTCGTAATCGATATCATTATGTCCCATGTTCATGTAGATCATCCTGTATTTCTTATTGGTCCAGGCAATCGGATAGTAGCCGCTATGCCAGATCTCGTAAAGTTTAGGACCTGTTCCGAGGGGAAAGCTTGATGAGTCGATGGATAATAATATATCGATATCCGGGTTCTGTCGAAGATCGTGTTCCCAGCGATACCATTCGGAGGGAGCGGAGGTAAATGTGGTTGACAGGTGTTTGGTGGCTGGATGCTTCTTGTCTTCCACTCGAAGTACGGCGGCTGTTGGCCTCCAGGTGTTGCTGACATAGGAGCCCGCGCCGAGGAATTTTTCATGATACCAATCCCAGTCCTGCGGGAAGTCGGAGGGTGTCAATGCAAAGGCGGAAAAATGAAAGCCCATCCAGGCACCACCATTTTCCATGTATTGTTGAAAGGCCGCCCGCTGCACGAGAGAGTCTGGCCGGGTATCGAGGAACAGCACTACCTGGTATTGAGAAAGAAACGAAGTATTAAGGTTTGTCCAGTCGGAAGTGGAATCATAGGTAAAATTATTCTTCGCACCCATGGCCGGGAACCATTTGTTGGCTTCATGCACGAAACTGATGTGTGCGGCATCGTTCTTCGCGGTATAGAACGCGATGACCTTGAATGCGGGAGACTGTCCATGGCCCTTTGACGGCACCGCGATGAATGCAAGAAGAAAGAGGAGGAGAGAGAGTGTGAATCTTTTTGGAAGCATGGTTAGGAATTTGGCAATTTGATAATTTGGTAATTTAATAATGTGCAAATTTGTCAATGTGCAAATGTGCCAATTGAGCGTGCTCCGATCGGCAACGATTCTTCTAGTGAGGTCATTGGCACATTATCAAATTGGCATATTGGCACATTCCTACAGATTATTGCATTATCAATTGCCAAATTGTTTATTATTTCTTCGGGTAGTTACCATCCGCCTTCACTTCTTCCATCTGTTGAGTATGACGGTTGCTATGTGCGCCCATGAAGAGGAGCATCTGGTAGCAATCAAAGGAACCGAAAGGAAGAGCGGCGACATGATTACGGAGATCGTCATCTGTGGTCTTCACGTACGCGATCAGTTTTTCCCTATTGGTCTTGAACGATTCCAATGCTTCGGCCAATGATTTGTAAGGCGAGCTTTGCGGTTCCAGCTGAGGAGATGTCTTTACTTTCTTACTGCGATCTTCAGCGCCTTTTATCAGCTGTTCGTCGGTTGCCTTGATATCAACGCGCTTCTCGGGATTGGCGGCCTGTTTGATATTCTCTTCCGTCATTTTCCAAAGTGATTCTTCGGTGATGGCGATATGTTTTACACATTCTTCAATGCTCCAACGGTCAGGGGCTGCCTTGAAATTCAATTGCGCTTCGGAAAGCCCTTTCACCGAGTTGAATACACCGTCTTCAGTGGACTGAAGAAACTCGATGGCGGTCTTCCGTTCCTTTTCCGTCAGCGAATTTTTTGAAATGGTGAACGAGAAAAGCAGTAAAGCCGGGAGCAGCAGCGGGATTTTTTTCATAAAATTAATATTTAGTTATGGTAGAATAAGAGGGACGGGAAGTTACAAAGATTAGAGATGAGGCGGAATTATTTTTGAGGGGGTGTTGTTCGGATATGGAAATAGGCTTCATTAGAGGAGTCTGTCGTATTTGAAAGCCATGAGTATTGATTTTAAATATTCAATATTCAATACGCAATATTCAATGTTCAAGTATCGTGCTATGCGAGATGGCTGATGGTGGGTGTTCCAATTCACGATTCACGATTCACGACTCACGATTCACGTTCTCTGTCTCAGCGGGGTCTGGCCCAAACGATCTCGTCAAATCGGAATTTTCCAGCCCGACCCCGATGCATCGGCATGCACATCCAACTCTTCACCGATCGCGCGATGTTTCATATCAGGAGTTGAATAGTTGTGAAATCTGATCCATCGGGGTCGACCGCGAAAAAAATGATGGCCGGAAGTTGAAGCCCGGCCAGACCCCGCTGAGACACATCGTGAATCGTGAGTCGTCAATCGCGAATTGAGGCACTCTGATCGATTCGAATATCCCCACAACAGGGTGTTGTATTCACGATTGACGTTTCACGATTCACGTCTATCGTTGCGAACTTCCAACCTTGGAAGTTTGTTATCTTTGCACCTCAAATACAATCTCCATGAAGGAAGTCTATATCATTGCGGCAGTTCGTACCCCCATCGGGAGTTTTGGCGGTAGTCTGAAAGATGTTTCGGCGACAAAATTGGGCGCCATTGCCATCAAAGGAGTCATAGCGAAGGCGGGCATCGATCCCTCGCTCATCCAGGATGTACTGATGGGTTCGGTATTACAAGCCAATCTCGGCCAGGCGCCAGCACGGCAGGCCGCGAAGTTTGCCGGTTTGCCCGATTCGGTCAATTGTACTACCGTCAATAAAGTTTGCGCAAGCGGGATGAAGTCGGTTGCCCTCGCCGCGCAGAGTATACTCCTCGGTGATGCAGATATCGTGATCGCGGGTGGAATGGAAAGCATGAGTAATGTTCCTTTCTATGCTGAGTCCATGCGCTGGGGAAATAAGTATGGCAATGTCACGATGATCGACGGCCTGGCAAAGGATGGCCTCACCGATGTGTATGATGGCAAGGCGATGGGAAATGCGGCCGAGCTCTGCGCCTCCACCTGCGGGATCAGCCGCGGAGAGCAGGATACATTCGCGATCGAGAGCTACAAGCGTGCACAGGCTGCATGGGAGGCGGGAAATTTCACGGCGGAGATCGTCCCG
>DATHKS010000399.1:0-6750 GCA_035488975.1 Chitinophagaceae bacterium
TATTCCTACACGCCAGATGGGCGCATCATTGCCGATGGTACGGCCCTCGTCAAGGATGAGAACTGCCATTATGTTTGCAGTTTCGGGGGCATTGGAGGTAGATTAAACCTCTGTAACGGAGAGGTGTTTCCGGATGTGGCGGTGTTTGTTCGTAATATTTGGAGGAAGAACAACTGAGAACGTCAATCGTGAACAGCGTATTCGAGTTGGATCTGACTTATGAGTCGTCAATCGTCAATTAAACAGTCTTTTTTCAGCTTATAATTAAGTATTCTGCTTCGTAGGGCCCGGTCTTGGCAGGTTGAGGCAGCTTAAATTTACCTGTATGAGAATATTCAAGTCCATTGGCGTAGCTCCAAAGGAGTTTTTTGGAGCCACGCCAAACCGTTGAGACAGCATCTACGCATGAAGCCTAATTCCTTATTCCCTATTCCTAATTCCAGCCAATTTCCAACTCCCGCCACCCATAGCCAAATCCTGTCACTTTGTCCCTTATCCATTCTTGGAATGAGCCTTGCAGATGGAAGCAAAACCTAGTTACTATGCAAGAAAAGGGGTCCATTTCCATCCACACGGAGAATATCTTTCCAATCATTAAGAAATTCCTGTATTCCGATCATGAGATCTTCCTGCGCGAACTCGTCTCGAATGCCGTCGATGCCACGCAGAAGATCAAAAGACTCTCTTCCCTCGGACAGTATAAGGGCAGTCTCGGCGACCTACTAGTCGAGATCGCGTTCGACAAGGACAAGAAGACGATCACCATCAGCGACAACGGTCTTGGTATGACCGCCGATGAGATCAAGAAATATATCAACCAGATCGCATTTTCCGGCGCCACCGAGTTCGTGGAGAAATTCAAGGATGCAAAAGACGCCAACGAACTGATCGGGAAATTTGGTCTCGGGTTCTACTCCGCATTCATGGTAGCCGAAAAAGTGGAAATCCAATCCCTTTCATACCAGGAGGACGCGCAGGCCGTTCGCTGGATCTGCGATGGAAGCACGGAATTCGAACTCACCGATGGTGAGCGTACGGAAAGAGGCACCGAGATCATTCTCTATATCAATAAAGACTCCGAAGAATTTCTTGAGAAAAGCAGGCTGCAGGAAATATTGAACAAATACTGCTCCTTCCTACCTGTCCCCATAAAGTTTGGTACACGCACCAACTCCGTTCCCGATGGTGAAGATGAGAAAGGAGAAGCAAAGTATAAATCCGTTGAGGTCGATAATATAATCAACGATACCCACCCTATCTGGACGAAGAGTCCAACCGAATTGAAGGATGAGGACTACCTCTCGTTCTATAAGGAACTATATCCGTTTTCCGAAGACCCCTTGTTCTGGATTCACCTGAACGTGGACTATCCATTTAACCTGACAGGCGTCTTATATTTTCCAAAAGTGAAGAAGGATGTGGAGCTGAAGCCGAATAAGATCAAATTATTCTCGCGACAGGTCTTCATCACCGACGAGGTAAAGGATATTGTGCCCGAGTTCCTGATGCTCCTGCATGGCGTGATAGATTCTCCCGATATCCCGTTGAATGTTTCCCGCAGTTTTTTACAGGCGGATAGCAATGTGAAGAAGATAAACACCTATATCACGAGAAAGGTGGCGGACAAACTCGGAGAGTTGTATAAGAAGGACCGCAAAGCGTATGAAGAGAAATGGCAGGACATCGGTCTCTTTGTAAAGTACGGAATGATCACCGAAGAGAAGTTCTATGAGAAAGCAAAGGAGTTTGTATTATTGACCAATACTAAACAGGAATACTTCACGCTGGAGGAGTGCCACGAGAAGGTGAAGTTATTGCAGACTGATAAGAATGGCGCTCTCGTGTATCTCTATAGCACCGATCCGGGGAAGCAGGACGCGTTCATTCAATCGGCGCAGGCCAGGGACTATGATGTGCTGCTCATGAATTCGCCGCTCGACAATCATTTCATCAGCACCCTGGAGCAGAAGCTGGAAAAAACGCAATTGAAGAGAGTGGATTCCGGTACCATCGATTCGCTTATCGCCAAGGAAGAGCCTCTACCTTCTGTATTGAGCGATGCACAATCGACAACGGTGAAGACGGTATTCGAGAAGAATATCCAGAAGCCGGGAATGTCCGTTGCCATAGAAAGTCTGAATCCCCAGGAGTTGCCCGTTACGATCACAATGGACGAGTTCATGCGCCGCATGAAAGACATGGCGCAGATGGGAGGTGGAGGTATGATGGGCTTCTATGGTTCCATGCCGGATAATTATACAGTGACAGTAAATGGAAATCATCCGCTGATCAATAAGATCGCATCGTCCAACGATGCGGCAGAACAGGACCGGTTAGCTAAACAGGCATTCGATTTGGCGTTGCTTTCGCAGGGAATGCTGACAGGAGCAGAGTTGACCGACTTCGTGAAGAGAAGTGTTGCCGCTTTATAAAAAAATTGAACCACTAAGACCCGAAGGCACGAAGGAATACATTTAAACACAAAGACACCAGGATTTCACAAAGTACACAAGGATACTCCTGCCCAAGGACACCCTTTTGACTTTTGAATTTTTACTTTTTACTTTCTATCCAAAGTGTTTTCATAAGTCAGTAATTGGCTTATACTTCGGCACCAGGCTTTTCATCACTATCCATGCCACCAGGTATGCCAATGCGCAGATGGTAAACATGATCGTATAGCCAGTCTGTATATGCCCGAGTTTCTTATAGTGATCGAAGAGAGCGCCTCCCAACTTCGACATCACCACTCCACCTAATCCACCGGCCATTCCGCCAATGCCTATTACGGAGCCGATTGCCTTCTTCGGGAACATATCCGATACCGTAGTAAATATATTAGCCGACCAGGCCTGGTGCGCTGCCGCGCCGATACCGATAAGTATCACCGGTATCCAGAAACTGATATGCCCAAGTGGTTGAGCCGCTAAAACGACCAGTGGAATCAATGCAATGAGGAACATCGCACGCATTCTTGCATCGTACACCAACAGTCCCTTCCGGATAAAATACATAGGGAACCAGCCACCGCCGACACTCCCTACCATTGCCAGTGTATAAAGCACGGCCAGCGGCAATGCAACCGCCTCGTCAACCACATTGTATTGCGCTTTGAGATAAGCAGGAAGCCAGAATAAGAAGAACCACCATACACCATCCGTCATGAACTTGCCGAAGGTAAAGGCCCATGTCTGTTTGTACCCAAGCAGCCTTAACCATTTCACTTTTACTTCCACCTCTACCGTTGTTTTCTCGGGCCGCTTATCGAATGCGAACTCCACTGCTGCTTCCTCCTCTCCACTATGGATGTAGGCAAACTCTGCTGCCGACAATCGCTTCTGCTTTTCGGGCCGCTCATAGAATACGAACCAGAATAATAACCAGAGGAATCCAACTCCGCCGATGATAATGAATGCCCATTCCCATCCCCAATGCGTCATGATCCAGGGAACGGTAAGTGGCGCCAATATGGCTCCTACATTTGCACCTGAATTAAAGATGCCGGTTGCAAATGATCTTTCTTTCTTTGGAAAATATTCTGCAGTGGCCTTGATGGCAGCGGGAAAATTGCCCGCCTCTCCTACTGCGAGAACGCCCCTGCCGAACATGAATCCAAGCATCGAGATATTCGCCACGCCTACCCAACCGATCGCACTTGCAATGCCGGTGCCTATCGGGATCGCCAGGGCGTGAACGATCGCACCCAGCGACCAGACGACAATGGCCAGCGCATAGCCTCTCTTTGTTCCCAGCTTATCGATGATCCGCCCCGCGAACAACATGGAGATGGCGTACGTGAATTGGAAAACGGCGGTGATATCGGCATAGTTACTATTGCTCCAGCCGAACAATTCCTCCAGGCGTGGCTGCAGCAGGCTCAACACCTGCCTGTCCAGGTAATTCACGGTCGTCGCGAAAAATAAGAGGCCGCAAATAGTCCACCTGTATTTTCCAATGGCTTGCTGCATAATCGTTAATTTATTGCCGGGGATGTTTGTGTATAACGGCGAAATGACTTCTTCTTACCTATTTCATCTTTTTATAAATGCTATGATGTCCAATGCCTGTTTCGTCCATTTAGTAATAAGCATGTAGTTCTTGTTCATCAGGACTTCCTTCGTGATCAGTTTACTGCCTATGCCCACTGCAATCACGCCGGCCTTGAACCACGCTTCTATGCTCGCCTTGTCCAATTCCACACCACCCGTAGGCATAAAATGCATTTCCGGGAATAATTCCTTTATGCCACTGACAAAACCGGGTCCGAGTACATTACCCGGAAAAAGCTTGACTAATTTGCATCCGGCCTTCTCTGCCATATGCACTTCGGTTGGTGTCATGCACCCGGGTATCCATACTTTCTTATGCAGGTAAGCGACATCGCAGATGTCCGCATCGAATACAGGGCTTATCAAAAAATCAGCGCCTGCATTGATATATCTCGATGCCTGGTCGGCAGTCCTGATCGTACCGATAGCCAGCAACAATCCCGGCATGCTGGCATCCCGCTCAGCTAACAGCGCCTTGAAGTTCTCAAACGCCTCGGGTCCGCGATTCGTAAATTCTATCAGCCGAATCCCTGCATCATAAAGCGCTCTCGTCACGTCAATGCATACTTCCTTGTCACTATTGTAAAACAACGGGATCAGCCCCTGTTTCGCGATCTCTCCGAGTATCATTTCATTCCTTTCCATTAGTTCATCAGCTTGTTTATGTCATCAATATTTTGATTGGTCGCATCTCCTATCACCTGTAATTTTCCCACCGCTGCGGCCGCCGCGAAATCGATGGTGTATTGTGCGAGCCTGTGGTGATGCAATCCATAGATCAGGCCTGCCATGAAACAATCGCCACTTCCTACCTTATCCAGCGTCTCGCCAATAAAATGCGGCCGCGATATTTTCGTTTCTGCGCCGTGTTGCAATACCGCCCAATATTCCTTCTCCAGGCGGAAGGTGTAGGCAAGACTGCCAGCCTTGGGATAGGCCTTATGAAGACGCAGCATGTTTTCTTTTGTCGCCTGTAGTAATTCCGGCATATGCTTCCCCTTGCTATCCTTCACCGGCGAAGGAATTCCCAGCAGGCTTTCCACGGCCCACATGTTTCCCATGATCACGCCGCAGTGTTTAACCAGCCCGGGCATTATCTCCTCTGGCTTCTTACCATATTGCCACAGCTTCGAACGGTAGTTGAGATCAACGGAGATCGTCAGGCCCTTCGACACTGCCACTGCCAGCGCCTCGCTGCATACATCTGCCGCATCCTGGCTAAGAGCGGGACTGATCGCACTGAAGTGAAACCAGGTGCAGCCATCGAGTACGTTGTTCCAATCGATCATTCCGGGCTTCAGATCTGCAAATGAAGAATGTGCACGGTCGTAGATCACACCTGCATTCTTCAGATCAGTACCCTGCGGTAGGTAATAGGCCCCGATGCGGTTCCCTGATAAATGAATGGCCGATGTATCGATATCCTTTGCATTCAGTTCCTCTATTATCTCCCGGGAAAGATAGTTATCCGGTAATGCTGTACAGTATTTGACGGGCGTATTCCATTTCGCCAGCGCTGTGGCAACATTCAATTCGGCGCCGCCGATATACACGGGCATTGCAGCCTTCGTTATCCATTGCCTTTGCAGGGAAGGCGAGAGACGCAATAAGAGTTCTCCAAAACAAAAGATCATTGGCACCAGGTTTTTCAGGATTTATGGATTTAAAGAAAAAGATATTAGTTGATGAGGATGCTTCAAACAATTCAACAATTCAGCTGCCCTATTGATGTAATTTCTCCTTCTCTATGACAGGCGTACTCAATTGCTGCCAGTTAAAATAATTCTTATTATTATTGAAACAGATGTCCTTTATCACTTTTCCTATCCAGTCGATATCATTTGGAAGTTCACCATTCTCTATCTCATCACCAAACAGGTCGCATAGTATCCTCCGGAAATATTCATGCCTGGGGAAAGAAAGAAAACTCCGTGAATCGGTGAGCATACCTATGAAACGGCTGAGAAGCCCCATATTGCTGAGTGTATTGATCTGTTTAGTCATCCCTTCCTTCTGGTCCATGAACCACCACGCCGATCCCCACTGGATCTTTCCTGCAGAGGAACCGTCATTGAAATTACCGATCATTGTCGCCATGAGCTCATTGTCGGATGGATTGAGATTGTAAAGTACCGTCTTTGCCAGTTTATTATTACTATCCAGTTTGTCGAGGAATTTGGCCAATGGCCGCCCCTGTGAATAATCGCCCATCGAGTCCCATCCAGTATCCGGTCCCAGCAATTGCGTCATCCGGGAATTATTATTACGCATGGCTCCCAGGTGAAACTGTTGCACCCATCCTTTCTCCCAGTCCCATTCGGCGAAATGGATCAGCATCGCAGAGCGGAATTTGCGTTGCTCGGCATCATTCAGCATCTTTCCGACATGCACTTTATTAAAGATCGCATCGATCTCCGAACCGGTGAAGTCTTCGGCATAGATCTCCTCGAGGCCATGATCCGATACGCTGCAACCCATCGATCCGAAGAAATCATGCCTGTTCTGCAAGGCGAAAAGGAAGTCATCGAATGAGGAAATGGAAATATTGGTGATCGCCTCCAGCTTCTTGACATAGGCAACAAACCTGGCGGGGTCGCTTACGTTCATCGCGTTGTCTGGCCGAAATGCCGGCAATATGGGAATCGAAAATCCATCGTCCTTTATCTTCTGGTGATATTCGAGTGAATCGATCGGGTCGTCG
>DATHKS010000400.1:0-7402 GCA_035488975.1 Chitinophagaceae bacterium
TGGTTACTATATGGACCTGCTCGAGCGGCGTCAGGTAATTGTTCAATTCGAGCCATACATTGCGGCGGATCTTTTCGATCTCCTGCAATACCGGAGTAGTGGAAATATCGGGGTATTGGAATTTGCAGACGAGCAGCGAGCCGAGTATAAGGTCGTGGTGACCCGAGACATTCCATTGACGAAAGTCCTCTGCCAGGTCCCTGAAATGAAGGCGATGGATCAGCATCTCTATCCGTTCCTGTGTCTGCTCATCGGGAGTGGTTTCCCATAGATGTTCCAGGTTTGGGATGATCGGCTTGCCATAGTCGACGATCTTTTGCGACACGGCATCGAATACTTCCTGGTCGGGATCATCTATCAGGTGAAGCAATGCAGATATTTCCTTATTTGTTTCCATGTATTCGTTCACAATATCTTTATTGATAACGAAAGGAATGCGCTAAACTTGTCCACAGGTGGGGAAATGACAGGAGAAATTTGGCAATTGGGTAATTTGATAATTTGGCAATTAGTCAATATGCAAACCTGCTGCGCCAGGGCATCGGCCTTGCTCGCATCGCCTGCGCGCTGCTTCAGCGAGCAAGGCCAAAGCCGTGCAGGCGATGCAGGCAGGTGTGCCAATGATCTTAAAAGGTCGAGGTTTTTTACCGGAGTTGGTATAATAATCTTTATTTATTTTACCTTCTTTGCTACTACCAGCCAGTCCCATGGCCCTGGCTGTTTCAACCAGCGTGGTGCATCGATGAATTCGGTGCTCCAACTGTATTCGATCTTGCGGCATCTATCGAGTTCAAATCCTTCGCGCGAGAGGAGCAGTTGCAGTTCGCCTTCCATGTAATGCTTGGTGGCGACATTGTCGATCTCTACATTTCCTTCCTGGAGATTGCGGTATCTCTTTGCCGCTTCATCCACGGATAATTTATCACGGAAGAGGGAAGTGTCGATATTCCATCTCCGTTGTATAACGCGGGTAGTGAGCCATGATTCCATGGAAGGAACGACAAGTACGAGTGCGCCATCCTTATTGAGGCATCTGGAGAGATGGGAAAAGAAATGGGTCCGCTTCGGCATGGAGGCCGATAGGATGGCATTGATGCAGACCACGACATCCGCCTTCGGCAACCGGAGGCTGCGCGAGGAGAGATCCGCCCGCAGGTAACTGATATTCGATAGGGAAGAATAGTTCTTTCGTGCAATGGAGATATTCCTGGCCGAGATATCGACTGCGATCACGTTTTTGAAAAGTGGTGAAAGAACGGGCAGCCACTTGCCAACAGCACATCCCGCATCGATCACGGTAGCGCGGGCGGAGGCCACGCGTTTGATGGCCGACCGGATGATCGCTTTCTTATCGTTGTGAAGTACATCGAAGATCTCTTCATTATAATCGGGAGCGATCTTTTCCCAGTACTTTCTTTCCATGTGAGGTCTATTTCCTGCAAAATACAATTTGCGTGCGAATTACCGGGGAGATGTTGAGGGAGGGAAAGCAGAAATTAAAAATTAAAAAATGGACCGTGCGCAGGCGTCGCGAAAAAGCTGTGGCCTTCCCGTCTTACCGGCATATTTTTTTGTCGGTAAGACGGGAAGGCGGGAAGAAAATATATTATCGTCTTGCTGCTTGTTCAATACAGACATTTGGTTTGTAGCTACGCCGTTGTTGGTGTTCAAAATAGGGCAATTTTCATCTTAAGTCCAGCACACCAACAACCGAATATTATTAATCTTGATACGCAAACTACATTTCTACTTACTTAAATGAAAGGAGACCAACTGATAGTATTTAAACGGTCTTAAGGCCGGTTGTTGGTGCTTAGTGAACTATCCCTGGGGAAGTGTGAAGTCAGGACACCAACAATGGCGTAAAGTATATGTCGTCAGGTCTCCAATATTTAAGAATGTATTCTTACCGCCTTTCCGTCTTACCGGCAAAAAAATTACCGGTAAGACGGAAAGGAGTTCGACAGTTCTAATCCCCAAACAAACTTTAAGTTGTCTTTTTTTAGAAGGCTCAGGAAAATTTGTTAGTCATTCCATCAATCCAACTAGCAAAACGAAAATCATTACAACCTTCCAATCCCAAAATCCTAAAATCCCCGTCCGGTTGTTTACTTTTCTATGACAATTAATACCTCCGCCCACATAAAATAAATTTAGTGGGTATTTTATTTACCATGTTTCTATTTCACTCCTTAATAAATTTCAATGGTCTCTTTTTCCAACGGTTATTACTGATATATTTCTATCATATTTCCTAGTTGACTATAGGAATTAGCGGCTTCAATATCTAATAAAACGGCTTCGGTATTATTTTCGAAAACGCACTCCCGCGCCAATGATTTCCGGTGCAGCTAACTATTTTTCTTTATTGTCTGAACCATACATGCCGTTTAACATTGGGCATACTTTCTTTATAAAACCTTTATACAATGGGAAAACAAATCAAACAAACTGCGCTTGCCATTTTCGTGCTACTGCTGCCCGGTTTTGTATTTGCTCAACTCAACATCACCGGCGCCGTGACTGATGCAAACAACGTTCCCGTATCGGGTGCTTCCATCAGGCTCAGGAACACGAACACCGGCACCTCCAGCGACCAGGCGGGAAAATTTTCTTTATCTATTCCCGGCACCAGCGGTACCCTCGAGGTATCATCGATCGGATTCAAACCATTTTCAATTGAAGTCTCTTCTACCAACGCGGCTTCTCTCACCATTAAACTGGCCGAAGATGTTGGTCGCCTCGAGGAGGTAGTTGTCACCGGTCTTGCCACCAGTGTCAAACGAAGAAATCTCGCCAACTCCGTTGCTACTATTTCAAGTAAAGAGTTGTCTGGCGTTGCACCTGCGCAGACATTCGATGCCGCACTCAATGGTAAGGTGCCCGGCGCCTACATCAATGCGAATTCGGGAGCGCCGGGCGGCGGCGTCTCTATCAAGCTTCGCGGTGTCACATCGGTCTTTGGTAATACGCAACCACTATTCGTGGTGGATGGTGTGTTCATCGATAATACCGCCACTCCCGCCAACCTGAACTTCGTTACTGCCGCTACCGCCGCGGGAAGTGCGGCTAACCAGGATAACCCCTCCAGCCGCATCGCCGATCTGCGACCCGAGGATATCGAGAACATTGAAATACTCAAGGGCGCATCCGCTGCCGCCATCTATGGATCGAAAGCCGCAGCAGGCGTTGTGCTCATCACAACCAAAAGAGGAAAGGGTGGCAAGACAAGGGTCAGTCTATCCCAGGATCTCGGTACCGTCAGGGCCAGGAAATTATTGGGCGTTCGGCAATTCACGGCATCGACTGCCGCCGACCTGGGCGGTTCCGCTACAAGTGCAAACCCGGATGTGATCGCGGCACGGGCTGCATTGCAACAGCAATTCACCGATGCACAGGCAGCCGGAAAATTGTTCGATTACGAAAAGGAACTTTACGGCAACAAGGGCTTCACGCGCAACACGGCCGTGAGCCTCACCGGTGGAAACGATAAGACAAGTTTCTTCTTCTCGGCTTCCAACAAGGATGAGGAAGGCATCATTGAGCATACAGGCTATAAGAACAATAGCGTCCGCCTCAACGTGGATCACCGCCTCACCGATAATATTAAGATAGGCATCACCACCAATTATATAAATTCATCTGCCGACAGAAGTCTTACCAATAATGATAATGCGGGTGTGAGCCTCGGCGTCGCACTCTCGTCCACACCGCAGTTCGTCGATTTGCACAGGGCCGCAAACGGACTTTTTCCCGACAATCCCTTCGCTGCATCCAATCCGCTGCAGACCCGCGACCTGATGACGAACAACGAATCGATCGACCGTTTCATCACCGGTATCAATCTCGATGCGAAATTGCTGGAAGGTGGTAAATCCGTCACGAGACTTATTGCACGCGGCGGCGTCGACTTCTACACGTTGAAGACGGATGCGCAATTCCCCAGCATATTACAGTTCCAGGCTGTGAATAAAGGAACCGCCATTCAGGGCGTCACCCGCAACCGTAATACGAACTATCTTCTTTCATTGGTAAATAATTTCAATCCTTCACAGAATCTCGGCTTCACAACTTCTGCGGGGCTTACACAGGAGACAGGTAATTATGAGAACATCATCGATGCTGCGACACAGGTGGTAGCGGGGCAGACGAATGTGGACCAGGCGGGTGCCCTGACCGCGACCGACTTCCGCACCAAGTTCCAGGATGATGGACTCTTCATACAGGAAGAAGCATCGATCATCGACGCCATCACACTTACTGCAGGCGTCAGGCTGGACAAATCGACCAATAACGGGGACCAGGATAAATATTATACTTACCCGAAGGCAGCGGTCTCCTGGAACCTCACACATATGGGTTTCTGGAAGGGCGAATTATTCAATAACGTGAAATTGCGAGCTGCATATGGGCAGGCGGGAAATTTCCCTGCCTATGGAAGTAAGTTCACCGCGTTCCCGATATTC
Source organism: Chitinophagaceae bacterium (assembly GCA_035488975.1). Taxonomy (GTDB): domain Bacteria; phylum Bacteroidota; class Bacteroidia; order Chitinophagales; family Chitinophagaceae; genus DATHKS01. The sequence goes on from DATHKS010000400.1 coordinate 4,467, forward strand.
AATATCGATGGACTGCCCGGCTCTCTTGTCAATATTCAAAGAGGCACACCGGATATCAAGGCCGAACGGACATCCGAATTCGAGACGGGTCTTGATTTCTCGCTATTCAACAGCAAACTGAGTTTCGAGTTGACGTATTACAATAAGAAGATCCAGGACTTCCTGTTATTGGCGACGGTGGCTTCGTCTTCGGGCTTCGCCTCCCAGTGGGTGAATGCGGGAAATCTTCGCAACAGGGGAGTAGAGCTCGGCATGAACGCGCAGCCCGTCTCAACGAAGAACATCCGCTGGACCTCCAACACGAGTTTCTGGATGAACCGTTCGAAGATCACGAAGCTGACCATTCCACCGGTAGAGCTCGGGGCATTCGGAACTACATTGGGCACTTTCCGCATTGAAGAAGGAAAATCGGCAACGCAGATCATCGGCATCGATGGCGCGAACGGTGCGGTGAAACTCGGCGATGCGGAACCGAAATTCCAGATGAGTTTTTTCAACGAAGTCACGTTCATGAAGAATCTCAGCCTTCGCTTCCTGTTGCATTGGAAGAAGGGCGGCGACAATGTGAACCTGTCGGAACTGCTCAATGATCTGGGCTCGACAAGTGTGGACTATGATTCGGATAAGGATAAGAATGGCGTGAAGGATGCGCAGGACAGGATCAATTCGCTGGGTGTAACGGCACGCCCCTTCATCCAGGAAGCAGGATACCTCCGGCTACGGGAGATCGGGTTGTACTACAGCTTCACCAAGCTGCCCGTGAGTTTCATCAAGGGAATTCGAGTAGGAGTTTCGGCAAACAACTATTGGACAAAGACAAAATACAAGGGATACGATCCGGAGGTTTCCAACTTCGGAACCGGCTTCTCGACTAACGTAGAGGTGATGCCTTACCCGGCCTCGAAGAGAGCGGCCTTCCATTTGTCTATCGATCTCTAAAAACAAATCAAAATAATTTATGAAAAATAAATTCATTACTTATAGCAGCCTCCTTATCGCCCTGGCATTTACTATGCCGGCCTGCAAAAAGAACATCGGGAATCTCAATAGCCCGGTGCTGGAGGATTATAGTAATCCTTCCGCTGCGCAGCTCAACAATCTTGTCACCGGTATTGAGGCGGGCATGCGGATCAATGTCGGCACATACCTCGATGTTACCGGTATGATCGGTCGCGAGATGTACCGTTTCTCCGGGGCGGAACCGCGTTATGTGCAGGACCTGCTGGGAGCGGGTTCATCTACGCTGAACAATAATACTTTTTATCTCACCAACCCATGGGCCTCGAGATATCGCGTGGTGAAGAATTGCAATGTGCTCATCCAGGGCGCTGCCAATGCATCGGCGCTTACACCGGAAGACAAGAAAGGCTTCACGGGTTTCGGTAAGACCATTAAGGCGTACCAGCTATTACTGAACCTGAATTTCACCTATACGAATGGGATCAGGGTGGAGGTGGACGACCCGGATAATCTCGGACCGGTACTTAACTACGATGAGTCGCTTGCCGCCATCGCACAAATGCTGGATGACGCCAGGACGGATCTAACGGGTGCATCGATATCATTTCCTCTTTCCTCCGGCTTCGCTGGCTTCGACGATGAGGCGGGCCTGCTGCAGGTAAACAGGGCGCTTGCTGCACGGGTAGCGATCTACCGCCAACTGTGGCCTGCGGCACTTACGGCCCTGTCTTCATCTTTCCTCGATCTTACCGGTCCATTGGATAAAGGCGTGTATCATGTCTTCGGCACGGGTCTCGGCGATCAGCTGAATGGAGCATACTTTCCCCAGAATCAAAATGGGGAGGTCAGGTTGGCGCATCCTTCCTTTGCAACGGATATCGCGGCAGGCGATGACAGGCTTGCCAAGACGACTGTGCGCACCGCCTCGGCGTCTTCGGGTGGGCTAACGAGTAACCGTGATCTTTGGGTGTACAAGTCGAGTCTCGCACCCATCCCCGTCATCCGGAATGAGGAGCTCATTCTTATCTATGCCGAAGCCAAGATACAGACGAATGTATTGCCTGATGCAGTCGTGGCACTGAACAGGATCAGGACCGCTCACAATCTCGGAGCATATAGTGGGGCAGTCACGCAGGCGGCGTTGCTGAATGAAATGCTGACGCAAAGAAGATTCTCGCTTTTCTATGAAGGCCATCGCTGGGTGGATATGCGACGGTACAACCGGCTTAATCAACTTCCGTTAGACAGGGCCGGTGATGATGTGTGGGATAAATTTCCGTTGCCACTTACTGAGAATTGAGTGAGTGGTTGGCGAAGGAATCAGGGATTGGGAATTAGGAATAAGGAATTGGGCCTTATCAGAAGTTTTTTCTGATAAGGCCCAATTCCTTATTCCCAATCCCTAATTCCTTTCAAGCACCCGCACACTTATTTCTTTTTCTTCGCCGCTGCTTTCTTCGCGGCAGGTTTCTTTGTCGCGCTCTTCTTCGCCGCCGGTTTCTTCGCCTTCTTGCTGAAAGCGCCCGGCACTTCCAGCTCAATCATTCTCTTCACATCATCGAGTGTGAATGTACCTGCTTCTTCCGCGGTATATTTAGTATCGTCTGCCTTTCTGGGTATCTTCAACATCTTCTTTCCAAACCGGATGAAAGGACCCCACCGTCCATTCTCGACGGCGATCTTCTCATCGGCCCAGCGCTGAATGAAACGGTTTGCTTCCTTCTTTACCTTGGCATCTATCAATTCATTGATATCCGATTTCGAAAGCGCATCGAAGTCATAACGGCGCGGTACATTGATGAACATTCCATCCCATTTAATGAATGGGCCAAAACGCCCCTTGCCTTTGGTAACAGGCTTGTCATCATAGGTCGCAACAGGAGCATCGGCCTGTTTCTTTTCTTCTATCAGCTGAATGGCCTTTGCAAGATCCACGGAGGAAAGATCGGTGCCCTTCGGTATCGATATGTATTCCT
>DATHKS010000401.1:0-6744 GCA_035488975.1 Chitinophagaceae bacterium
GATTGCAGTGGAAACGACCAGCAAATGGACAGTGGTAAGGACATAGACAAATGGCAGGTCCCGTTTATCATTCATGATACGGAGCCAAAGCTTTTCATAGCAGTTATACTTCTCCTTTGGGATGTACACGGGGTCTGTAAGCGCCGTCAATGTTTTCATAACAAATATTGCAGTAATGTACCGCCAATCCGGTAATGCAATATTATAAACAATTGTGCCAGGACGTGTTTGTAAGAAACGAATTATTTGGGCTTGTATTTCGCCTCGTCCAATATGCGTTTGGGCGTGGCCTGCATCACCTCTTCGGGCTTCAGGCTGCTGTTCTTTTCGGCAAATGCCTTCACGATCTGCCACCCGATCCATTGTCCCAGGTTGCCCGGCGATAGATCCTGGTCGAAGTTTTGAGTAAAGGGCGCCTCGCCGATATAATTCTGCACCGTTGCGGGGTTGTTGGAGTAGAGGTCTTCGTTCTTAAGGATGTAACTCCAGATCAGTCCCTCATTTGCCGATGCCCATTCCAGTTGCTGCTGTTTATAACCTGTCTTAATGGAATCAGGGACTTCGGGAAGGAACTTATCCAGCAACCACCATTGTTTTCCTTTTTCGATCATCTGCTCAACCAGCGGCCGGGAATTGCTCTTATCGGGAAAGAGATCGTCGACCACGAGGCGGATGATATCGGAGATGATATATTCTTTGGAGAACCTGCGGCTGCGATAGAGGGGCGCCACATTGTTTACGAAGTACTGGTCATGATATAGCGAGAAATCCTGGCCCAGGTAAAATTGAAGGCTGATGCCCAGGAAATCGGGGCCAATGAAATCGGGGGTGTAATCGCCACTCGCCATTCTTGCGAAGTCTTCCCTTGAATTCATGGGGCCGAGTACGGGGAGGATCATGGAAGGTGTCTTATACGAGGGGAAATAATGCTTGACGTAGCGAAAGGCCTCTTCCACCTGTTTTTTCACCGGGTCGAAATTCGCGTAGATGCGGTGAGATGAATCGTAGATAGGTTTGTAGAGGCGGTAATAGGTATTGATGGCTGACCGGTCCGTAATGCCGACGATATTCTGGAGAAAGGTATTGAGGAAAAACGGGTACTTACGGCTTAACTCATTCATGCTATTGTCAAGCTGGTTAGTATCGATGGAGAAGAAATCCTGGTCGAAGCGTTCCACCTTCATGGAAATATTGACGCCGGATACATCGGGGATATTCTTCTTTCCCTTGCAGGCGGTGAAGATGACCACCACGAAAAGGAAGGGGACGATTTTTTTCATAGCCATGGTTAACGCGCCTGCTTTTAAAATGTTGTACAGGCGAATGTAGGCAAGAAAACATTAGCTTAAATTTGCAGTATGAAGATCGCACTCGCGCAGCAAAATTATCATATTGGGAATTTCGAGGAGAACACCCGTAAGATCATCGAGGGAATACGGTGGGCGAAGGGCCAGGGAGCGGAGCTTGTGGTATTTTCGGAATTGTGCGTCTGCGGCTACCCGCCGAGGGATTTCCTGGAGTTCAACGATTTCATCATAAAATGTTACGACGCCATCGACCTGATAAAGGAGGAGGCGGATACGATCGGCGTGTTGATCGGAGCCCCGGCCCGCAACCTCGAGAAGGACGGTAAGGATCTTTTCAATGCGGCCTTCTTACTTTATGAAAAAGAGGTGAAGGCGGAGATACACAAGACCCTGCTCCCTAACTACGATGTGTTTGATGAATACCGGTACTTCGAACCGGCCTATGAATGGAAGGTCATGGAATTCAAAGGAAGGAAACTGGCCGTGACCATCTGCGAGGATATCTGGAACATGGGCGATAACCCTCTATACCGGGTGACGCCGATGGAAAAATTGGCGCCGCAGCAGCCAGATGTGATGATCAATATCTCCGCTTCGCCTTACAACTATGCCCAGGATATCGTGCGGAACAGTATAGTAAGGGCGCATACCCTCAAGTACCGGTTGCCGATGCTGTATTGCAATACTGTCGGCTCACAGACTGAGATCGTATTCGATGGGGGTAGCCTGGTCTATGATAAGAATGGCAAGAAGATAATGGAGATGAAATATTTCGAAGAGGATTACCAGGTCTTCGAGTTGGAGGCGCTAGTGCGGCCGGATGGAGAACAGGAGAAAAGACCGGCAGAAGTAAAGGACGAGGCAGTATACTTTTCCTCGGCCGATGTTGGTGTTGGAGAGGATACTATCCAATACCTGACCAACGAAAAAAATATCGAGGAGATCTATCATGCACTTGTACTTGGGATCCGGGATTATTTCCACAAGATGGGATTCACCAGGGCGATCCTCGGCGCCTCCGGCGGCATCGACAGCGCCGTTACCCAGGCGTTGGCTGTTGCCGCGCTGGGCAAGGAGAATGTAAGAGCGGTGCTCATGCCATCTCCTTATTCTACTTCGCATTCGGTAAGCGATGCGGAATTGCTGAGCAAGAACCTCGGCAATCCATATGATATCATTGCCATCAAAGAGGTGTATGAGAGTTTCCTGGGGACGTTGAAGCCGCTGTTCAAGGACCTTCCTTTCAGCGTGGCGGAAGAGAATATCCAGAGCAGGACGCGGGGCAACCTGCTGATGGCGATGGCCAATAAGTTCGGATACATCCTGCTTAATACTTCCAATAAAAGTGAGTTGGCAACGGGATATGGCACGCTCTACGGCGATATGGCGGGAGGCATCGGGGTACTCGGCGATCTCTACAAGATGCAGGTATTCGCGCTGGCCGGCTATATCAATAAGAAGAAGGAGATCATTCCTTCCAACATCATAACGAAGCCGCCATCCGCTGAATTGCGACCGAATCAAAAGGATAGCGATAGCCTCCCCGAATACGATATCCTCGACCGGGTACTATATGAATATATTGAAAGAAGGAACGGACCGAGGGAGATCATTGCGCTCGGTTATGATCCTGTGCTCGTGACACGCGTGCTGAGGCTTGTCAATACGAATGAATATAAGCGAAACCAGTTCTGTCCCATCATACGCATCAGCAGTAAGGCATTCGGCGTAGGAAGACGGGTCCCTATCGTGGGTAAATATCTTTCCTGATCAATGCACGAACGTCACTACGGCATTTTGCGTGGAGCCGGAGACGGAGATGTCCTGCGACACTACGAGTGTGCTTTCACTCAGGCTCACGATGGTAAAGGTGCTGCTACCGCCGGTGAACAGGATAGTGGAGACATTCAATACGGTCTCGTTCGACTGGAAGGTCCATGTGAAAGGAGTGCTCTGCTGAGCGTTGACATCGCACTTGCTCCCGCCTTCGTCGGCTATTCCCGTGCCATTGGCGGCAAGTGTTACGGTATTATCTTTCTCGCAGGCCTTTAAGAAGGCGGAAACGGAAGCCCCACCGACCTTTGCATCGCTGAATTTCCAGGTCGATTGAGTTATTAATTCGGTATTGGTCTTCGCAGTAGAGTCATCGTCGTTGTCTTTACTACACTGGGTCAGCGAGAATAGAGATCCCAGGAGCAAAAGCGATAAGTAGGTTCGTTGTTTTTGCATAGAAAAGGATTTAACAGGTAAAAATAGTTTTTGTTTTTTGGCGTTACAAGGTAGAAATACTTGAAAAAAACGAGGTATTTTCAGGTTATACTGATATCGGCAAATATTTTGCTTTAATGCAAGTCGTATTTTGTGTTACCATAAATCAAGCCAATGTTAAAAACCGCAGATGACATCCGCCAGTTAAACGAACGCATCAGCCACGCTGGTCAGTTTACCGATAAATTAAGAGAAGAGGTCAGCCATGTTATCGTCGGGCAGAGTCATATGCTCGACCGGTTGCTGATTGGACTCCTGAGCAATGGGCACATCCTGCTCGAGGGTGTTCCGGGGCTTGCAAAGACGCTTACCATCAAGTCGCTTTCGCAGGCTATCCGCGCCAATTTCAGCCGGATCCAGTTTACACCGGATCTGCTACCTGCCGATGTGATCGGGACATTGATCTATAATCAGCAGAAGAACGAATTCGTGGTGAGAAAGGGTCCCATTTTCGCGAATTTCATCTTGGCCGATGAGATCAACCGGGCGCCTGCGAAGGTTCAATCGGCGTTGCTCGAAGCCATGCAGGAGAAACAGGTTACGATCGGCGATACCACCTATAAACTTGATGAACCCTTCCTGGTATTGGCAACTCAAAACCCGTTGGAGCAGGAAGGAACCTACCCTCTGCCCGAGGCGCAGGTTGACCGTTTCCTGATGAAAGTAGTGGTGGATTATCCCAAGATGCATGAAGAGCAGATCATCCTTCGCAAGAGCGTTCAGACAGATGGCTTCCTGCCGATCAAGCAGGTGGTCTCCGTGCAGGAAGTGACCAATGCCAAGGAACTAACGCGCCAGATATACATGGATGAAAAGATCGAGCAGTATATTCTCGATATAGTATTCGCAACGAGAACGCCGGAGAAGTACCAGTTGGAGAAACTGAAGCCGCTGATCTCCTATGGCGCTTCACCGAGAGGAAGCATCAATCTTGCAATAGCGGCGAAGGCTCAGGCCTTCCTCAACAAGAGAGGATTCGTTATTCCCGAAGATGTACGCAGTATCTGCAATGATGTATTGAGACACCGGCTTGGTCTTACCTACGAGGCGGAGGCGGAGAATGTGAAGGTGGAAGATATCATCGAGGATATTTTGAAGAAGGTGAATGTGCCGTGAGGAGTGCGGGGAATTAGGAACTAGGAATTGGGAATTGGTTTTCTCACGAACAGAAACTGTTCGATTGTAGGGGGCTATTCACGATTGCCGATTCACGTTTAGGTTGATAAGTTGAAAGAAAGTCATTATTAATGTTGACCACAGCTGAAATAATTAAGAAGGTAAGGGCGCTTGAGATCAAAAGCAAGAAGCTCGCCAGTGATCTTTTCACAGGTGAGTATCATAGTGCCTTCAAGGGAAAGGGTATGTCGTTCAAGGAAGTGAGAGAGTATGCGCCGGGAGACGATATCCGCTTCATCGACTGGAACGTCTCGGCGCGATTCGGACATCCGTTTAGCAAGGTGTTCGAGGAGGAACGTGAACTGACCGTCATGCTGCTGATCGATATCAGCGCGAGCTCGCTATTCGGTACGGTGTATGCCACCAAGCGGGATATCATTACCGAGATAGGCGCCGTTCTGAGTTTTTCCGCGGTGAATAATGCGGACAAGATCGGCGTGATCTTCTATAGCGATAAGGTAGAAGCCTATCTTCCTCCCAAGAAAGGAAGACAACAGGCACTGTATATTGTCCGTGAGTTGCTAAGCAAGCAGCCGACAGGTAAGGGCACACAGGTGGCCAGCGCCCTGCGCTATTTTAATAATTGTACGAAGCAGAAGAGCATTGCATTTATCCTGAGCGATTTTCTTGACGCCAACTACGAGGACGCCTTAAGGATAGCGGGAAAGAAGCATGACGTGATAGGGATAAAGATATATGACAAGATGGATATGGAATTACCCGACGCGGGATTGTTGCAGGTACAGGATGCGGAATCCGGCGCTACCAAATGGGTGGACAGCGGAAACGCATTCGTACGGCAGAGCTACCAGGAAGAATTCTTCCGCATCACCGATTACAGTACACAGGCTTTTAAGAAAGCCGGTTGCGATCTGTTACATGTGAGGACTGGCGATGATTATGTCCGCGTGCTACAACGATTCTTTCTTAGCCGAAATAAGTGAACCACCTGACTGAATGACTAAAAGGATCTTTTATAACACCACCGTTACTCTTGTATTCCTCTGTCTCACTCTCTGCGCATCGGCGCAGGCGAAGACGACAGTGAAGGCCACCGTAGACAAATCGAAGATCCTGATCGGCGAACCCATAGTATTACGGGTAGAGGCGGATATTCCCAATGATGAGCCCATCCGCTTCTTTGACCTCGACTCCCTGCCACATTTCGAATTCCTTTCCAGGCAAAAGATCGACACCTCCAATACCAATAGTGGCACCGTTTTGTCGCAGGTGATGCAGATCACCAGCTTCGACTCCGGTCATTGGGTGATCCCGGCCTTCGTTGTAGGAGAGGCGGCATCGGATACGATACCGATCGATGTTGGCTTTTCCGCTTTCGACCCGGAGCAGCCATATCACGAGATAAAGGATATTATCGAAGTAGCGCCCGAGAAGAAGAAAGAAGACAGGACATGGTGGTGGTATATTGCGGGTGGTGGGGTGCTGCTGATCATCGTGTTGATCCTGCTGCTGACGAGGAAGAAGAAACCAGTAGTGAAGCCACCGCCTCCACCGGTGGATCCTTATCAGAAGGCATTGAAACAATTGAACAAACTACAGGAAACCAAACCTGAAGTAAAGGAATACTATTCATCCTTAACGGATATCTTCAGGGTGTATGTTTCCGAACGGAAGGGGATCCATTCACTACAGAAGACCACAGACGATCTGGTGAATCAACTGAAGGGACTTGGCATCGAGAAGGAATTGTTCGACAGGCTTGCGGCGGCGCTGCGACTGAGCGACCTCGTGAAATTTGCCAAGTATGAGACCGTACCGGCTGAAGACAAGGCAAGTGCCGATAGTGTGAAGCGCTCGATCGAACAGATAGAGGAGCTTCATCGCCCTGCGCCGGTAGTGCAGGAAAATAACTTACAACGGAAGTAATGGTTTACGACTGGCTGAAAAATATCGATTTTGCCCAACCGCTGGTGTTCTGCCTTTTCGTGTTGCTGCCACTCATGATCTGGTGGTATCTCAAGAAATTCAACAA
>DATHKS010000402.1:0-5665 GCA_035488975.1 Chitinophagaceae bacterium
CATAGACCTGGAAGATGTCAAGAATGTGATAAGGAAGATCCCGGGAGTGGATGAAGTAACACACGTGCATGTGTGGCCGCTCAGTACCACGGAAAATGCATTGACCGCGCATGTGCGGGTCGATAGGTTGCTTAGCTTCGAAGGCAAACTCGAATTGGTAAGAACGATCAAACACGAACTGCAGCATCACAATATTCAACACAGCACGATCGAGCTGCAGTGAAGTAAGACTGCCTCAGCATGTTTTACTGTTTCGGCTTGAGCAGGATATATTTAAAGGTGCTGTTGTACGCCGCATCGATGAAGGCCAGCATCTCGTTCCATTTCTCCTTTGTTATCCGCCTGGCCTTGTAAACCTTCTGTATATCTATCACCACCGATCCGTTTTCCTCCTTCGCCTTGATTGAAAATGTACCGGTCTCATTATCCACCGTTTTATTCAATTCAGCCAGCCCTTCAGTCGTATACCCCTCGGGTATCTTGAAGTTGATGGCCCAGGTCAGCGTTCTCGGGTAGCGTACATCAATATCATACTTGCGTTCCCTTTCTTCTTTCTTGATCTGGAGCTGCGAGCCGGTGAGACCGGCAAGATTCACCAGGTATTTCTTCCCCGCCTTCCTGACGAAATCGCTGAGCTCAAAGCCTTCCTTGTAAGACAGGCTGTTCTTCTTCTGCGTGCGACCATCGCTGATCAGGTTGAAACGGACATTGTTTACATGCGCATTGTATTCGGTTTCCAGCGAACCCTTCACGAAGTCAGGCTTCTCCTTCTTGAACTCATCCTTCAACACCTTCACGGAATTATTATAGTCCTCAACTTCCCGCGACTTCATCTTCGACGTCGGATCATAGCCGCCATAGTTCTTGTAATCGTCGAGCATATAGGGAGTGTACTTGAGTGCGCTGGCAATATTCTTCGCCTTATGGATGCCTTTATAGGTAGAGGTCCTTGCCACGAGCAGCGTCTTCATATCGGGCGAGAGCTCCGAATTTATGGACACCTCTGCTATGTTATCCGCCGCACTGGTCGTAGGAAGCGTAAAAGGCTTTATCTCCTGCTGTCCGCCTTTCCGGGCCGGCGCCGCAATGATATATGCATCGTTGTCGAGCAATGTTTCATCCAGTTCGCCGGGGTTCGAGAAATCGGTGACATTGAAGTAGAGTTTATTATTCACCCTGATGATGTACCTGATCTCCTGGTCGAACAGGATCTGTTTCATCTTCCCGATATTGTTTCCCGTGGTGATCAGGAGGTCCGACTTGATATCGCGACGGTAAAGAAGCGAACCGAAAATGAATGCAAATGTCTTATCGGTCAGGTAATCGCGCTGGAATAATATCTTATTGCGAACCATGTAATAGGCCTGGTCGATATACTGTTGCTCCGGCAGGCTCTTGGATCCCAGCTTCACCAGTTCACTCCAGCAATCGTTGATGAATGCCTGCACCGTACCCATCCGTGCATTGAAATAGGCATTGCCGACACTCTCGTATTCTTCCCAGGCCTTCTTCGCCAGCTCGTCCTTCGTGAACTCCGATTTCAATTCTCCCTTTTCCCCGATGAGCGCTCCCTTGGCCTGGTCACTGTTAGAATAGATGACCTGGAACTTCACCAGTGGATATTGCAACAGCGGGCTGACGAAGTTCACATCCTTCTCGGTTTCCCTGTTCTTGTCCACGAACACATACCGGAAGAACCCGTTGTCCGCAGAACCTTCCTTTGTAAATCCCGGCGCGCCATTCAATGAAAGTGATTTGAAGAAAGACTTGTCGTCCGTCTCGATCGTTATCTCATTACTCATCACGGGGTAGTTCTTGCTGCAGACCTCGTAGATAGGACTGAACTCGATGTACCCGGAAGATTTCACGTCCAGCTTGCTTTTCGTCGTCGTTACGTACTCGAGGATATCGCCCGGTTCCAGGTTGCCGACCGGCACCTTGTAATATTGGTACTCTGAATTCGCTACCTGGTCGAAGAAACTCTGGAAATACTCCGGAATGGCCATGCCTTCGACGCCCACCGCCGTCTTCAGGTCGATCGGGATGATCTCGCCGTCCGGCTTAATGATGCGTGCAATGAAACCATCCTCCTTCAGTCCATAGCGAAAGTAGATCTGTGAGAATGCGTCGACGGAATTCTTATCATTCAACTTCACCTTCAGATGTATCTTCTCCAGGAAGAACAGGCTCCGTTCCTTGCGCGTGAAGAAGCCGCCGCTGCTCTTCTTGTCAAAAAGTATGTTCCTGGAATACCCAATGATCACCGCCGACTCCTTGTCCCATTTCGTGGGCACGGCACTCGTCGTAAACGCAGGGCCCGGGTCGGTAAGCATGAAGCGCGCATTCGTTTCCAGGTTATCAAGGAAATCCTCATCGATGAATGTCTGCGCCATGGAGCAACCCGCTACGAGGAGTAGCAATAGTGTCAACGTGAATTTCGATCGCCTGATAGGCCTGCCTGGTCTCATGGAAGATTATTTGGTGGTGATGCTGAAAAAATAACTGCTGAACGACTTTATCGATTCCAGGAATTTTTTCCAGCTCTCAAAGTCTTTTTTGTTGATGGTACTATTCTTAAGCACGAGATTCTTCTTCAGTGTGATCTTACTCCCCGAGACCACATACTCTCCCTTGAATTCATATCCATCGGATTTCAGTTCGAGCTTCTCCGGGATATCGGAGAATTTATTGCCGGCAGGGATGGTAAGGGAAAATTCATCTTCGAAACTCAGCACATAGTCGAAGTCATAGCCTGCCTTTCTTTTCTCATCAGGCATATACCGCTCGAGGGTCTTTGGGAAGAAATCGAGATTGATATATTTATCGCCGGCGATGGTCTGGACGTAGTTTATTAGATCAATATTGCCGGAGATAGTAACCGGGATCTCACGGTTGTTCAGGTCGCTCGTCTTCACCTCGGAGGCCTGCACATTATCGTTGTTGAATTCGAGGTAGCCGTTCAGGAATTCCTGGCGACTGCTGCTGGGAAGATCATGGTACACCTGGTGAAAAGCCTTTCGCTCGTTGCCCGTCAGCGTAACCTGGATATTTCCCTTGAGCAATTCATTGTTCAACGTGAAGTCGGCCCTGGTAAATATCTTATGCTCATTACCCGTGGTGAGGGGTACGGTCTTGATATCGTACTTGTCGCCATTCGATACCATTGCCTCCTTTCCCTGTATGCGGTAGGCATTCTCGCCGAAGGAGACATATTTCTCCGTGGCATCGAGAAAGTATTCTTTGCCTTTATAATAGAGCGTGGTGATGGCGTGGTTGTTTACACAGAGCGCAGGCATCGACTGCGAATAGGGTATGGATCTCGTGCCGATCCAGGTAAAGTGCGCATCATACCCCGAGAGTTTCAGGAATTCTGTGAGCAGGTTCGCCATTCCCTTGCAGTCGCCGTACTTGTTGCTAAGTACATCCTGGGCGGATGCGGGGATGTAACCGGAATATCCATCCTCGTATGCGATATACCTGATCTTATCCTGCACCCAATAGTAGATGGCCTTGATCTTATCGAGATCGGTAGTAGCGCCTGCGGTTATTTTGGCCAGTGTGGCCTTTATCTTCTCGGGGTCATTGCCCGCCATCTTGTACAGGCGGTTATTCCAGTTGTATACATCGCTCGTCTTGTCGAAGCCCTGCAACGATTCTCCCTTACTCTCGAATGATTTCACCTGGATGATGATATGTGGGTCCGTGAAAGCGCGGCCGATCTGTTTGAATTCGCTCGAATAGGCAGGCACATCGGTCATGCGGAAAATATAATTGGTATATCCTCCTTTTTTGGTTTGCACCTTCTCTATCTTATAGCCATCGAAGTTGAGTGCCTTGAAATCGATCGAGACCCAATCCGGGACCTTGAACTCGAATACTTGTTCCAGTACGGGATAAGGCATATGAAAGAAAAGGCGCGTGAGCGACTTCGCGTCGGTGTATTCCTTCTTCACCGTTACCTTGGCCACATTGCCCTTATCGGGAAAGCGGATGGGGAAATACTGAACACGGCTATCGTCGAAGAAGATATTCTCATCCGTGAGCGACCGGTCGATGCCGCCGCGTTCGGAGGTGATATACCGGGTACCGATCTTTATCGATTTCTTAAATGTCTTCAGTTGGATGAACTTATTATAGAATTCGGGGTAGGTCACCGCGGAGAATTTCTTCAGGGAAATGAAATCCACTTCCGCATCTTCCTGGATCACGACAACCTTATCGTTGAGCGAATTCTTACCCTTGTCGAAAGTGAAGAGATGATGGGATGACCGGCAGACAACATTATCGTCCTTGTACTTCCTGGCAAGCATCTCGGCTTCCGCGAGATCGTCCGCCGCTACCATCTGCGCCTGCAACGATGCGGCAAAGCCCAGCGCCGAAAACAATAAAAAGACAATGCGGGTAAAACGGCGGAAAGATAAAACGGCAGGGGAGTGCCGGGGTGGTAATGGCAGGAATTCTTTCATCAATACAATTTAGTTTGGCGATGCAAATATTGCATAAAATAAGCGCAATTCAAAGGCAATCGATTGTCCCGGTCCGGGGTAATTCATCACAGGAAATTCTCTCTTGGTAAAAACGGCTCGATCAGGCATTTAAGTGTGCAGCGCGACCCGGATGATCAGGCCGGGGGTGCTGGTCCTCGTAGTTATTCAACTACAGGAAAAGCGCATCTTCGACTATTTGACAGGGATTTAATGCGCTTTATTTTTCGGTTTGAAAATGCTTATACGAAATGAAAAGGATCCTGCTCGTCGATGACAACACCGACCTGCTCTTCGTGCTCAGGGCGGAGTTGGAAAGGAAGGGGTTCGATGTCGTTACCTCTACTGGTTGCAACGATATATTGAACATGGTCGGTGAATACCAGCCTGACCTGCTGATACTGGACATTCATCTCGGTGCGATCGATGGCCGGATTTTTTGCCGGCAACTGAAATCGACGGCCTCCTTCTCCCATATTCCCGTCATACTGATCTCCGCCGATGTGGATGCCAGCCGCGACTACTCCCTGTTCGGTGCAAGCGCTTTCCTCCGCAAGCCATTCGGCCTAGCCCTCTTCGTCTCCCTTGCCCAATCACTGATCCTCCTCGATGATTCCTCACTCGAGTTCCAACAAACAGCCTAACCCAACATTTCCTTAGATCCGGTAGCATTACAAATACATCGCTTCATCTAAGCTTGCTCTCCAAAATCATAAGTAGATCTGTGAAATCTGTAGAAAAACCACCGTTCCATCCTTCGAAATCTGCTGACCATCTTACCCCGAACCCACAACAATCCGTAATTTCAGCAGACACTTAAATAACGGATATGAACACCAATCATGGAAACCGACCCTCTAACGAAACCACCGATTATACAAGAAGAAAATTCATCTCGACAATTTCCCTGGCAACCGGCGCTGCCGCCTTCCTGGGTACACCCGTGAACCTGCTGGCCTCAGCCAAATCCCCGGAGACCTGGACCGTAGGTAAAGTGATGGACCTTTTCATAGCAGGAGTCCCGGGCGCACCGTTTGCAAAAACGGTTGACACCCTCAAGACCGGCGACAGGGACATCGAAATAACCGGCATCGTCACCACCATGTTTGCCAACCTTGCAGTGATCAACCAGGCCATTGCGCTCAAGGCGAATTTCATCATTGCACACGAACCGACTTTCT
>DATHKS010000403.1:0-5820 GCA_035488975.1 Chitinophagaceae bacterium
CGTGCTACCAGGAAGTCAAAATTCAAAATTCAAAAAGGCGTGCTATTAGAAAAGCCTCTATTTTTTGTACATCCCAATTCCCTTTTATATTTAATTCCCCAGCTCCATACTCTCCTATTACGATGGAACACTTCGCCTAGCACGATTTTTTTACTTTTTACTTTTGAATTTTGACTTTTTACTAGATCGATTTCTTTCGCTTGAATTTTGCGATCACGTCCACGATCTGCTGATTCTGCAATACGGCGGGATCCAGCTCGACAAACTTCTTGAGCAGCTTTGGCGCCAATGACATCGCGTTCTCTAATTGAAGTATCGCTTCTTTGGATTTCCCCATGGCCATCAATACGGCCGACTTATAAAAAATGAATAATGGTTTGCCGTTCGTCACCTGCAATGCAGCGTCGGCCTGTTCCAATGCCTCATCATGAAAGCTTCCCTTATACAGGCAACGGATCAATGCCTCCCATCCCGACACGTTGCGCGGACGGATCCGCACCACATTCAGGAAAGCCTGTACGGCATCCTTTGTCAGGCCCATCTCCAGCTTACACTCTCCCATCAACAGGTTGTACTCCGGCTGCTGGCGATGAATCTTCATGGCCTGGTCGAGTTGCTTGATACAATTCTGCCACTGCCCTTCATTGAAGTAGGTGCAGGCGATCTTATAGAACAACTTACTATCCTCCTGGTTGAGATGGGAAGCTTTGCGGTAATAGAACCGCGCCTGCGCATAGTTCTTCAGCCGGTCGTAGCAATGCCCGATCGCCTCATAGATCACTACCTCCGGCTTGGAAAGTTCCGTTACCTTCTCCAATGCCTCAATGGCCTCTTTGTATTTCCGCAGCCTGATATAAGCATCGCCCATGTTGCGGTAGGCATAGTCGAATTTCTCTTCAATGGCAATGGCATAGAGATACGCGTCGATGGCCTTCTCGTAGAGCTTCAGCCCCTGGAAGGCAGCGGCGAGGTTGAACCAGGCAAGTTCGCTATAGGGAAACTCATCGATAATGTGCTCGTGAAGGCGTATGCTTTCTTCATTCCGGCCGGTGAAGTCTGTCCAGAAACAAATCTTATACAGGGCTTCTTCATTCTCGGGATCCTGCTCGAGGATCACCTTCAGGCAATCGAATACCTTATCGAATTCTTCATAGTCATCATATACATCCGATAATTCGAATAGCAATTCGATCTTCTCATCGCCTTCGAAGGTCGACAGCGCCTCTTCGAGAAGGGCTACTGCTTTCTCGGGCTCATCGAGCGCAAGATGTGCGTCCGTCTTCAGAATATAGAGATTGATATCGCGGCTGTCAAGCAGCGAGGCGTGATCCAGGATCGCCAGGGCCTCCCGGTATTGACGAAGTACGAGCAGGAGATCCGCCTTCCTTACGAGCAGGGCGGCAGAATAGGGATATTGACCGATCGCCAGATCGGCGGCCTCTACGGCCCTCGTCAACTCCTCCTTTTCCTCGTAATAATTGATTATTTTCTCAAAAGACTCTTCTTCGATAAATGAATGCGTTCTGCCATTTTTCAAGTTTTCATACTGACGGAGCAACTCACGTATCAGTTCCCGGTCTTCCTGGTAAGGGTTTTCTTTCATTAATTCCCGTGTTTTAAGTATAAACGTAAAGAACTAAAATAGAAGGTATCCTGCTTGTAGTCACCTGGGTGACCCTTATTATCAACAAGTTATCCTAAAAAATTTATATTTTCCGCTCTTAAGTTTTCCCCATCTGTGCAAAATTGGGATTTATTTTTTTAAAAAAGATGTAACAATTTCGTCCCCTGGCCGTTAAATAAGTATTAAAATTCTGGATGGACGGTTTGATTTTATCTTTTATTTAGTGTTAAATTTGCTCCGAATTGAAAACTAACTTTTCCATATTGAAGGTTGTCTGCAGGAAACTGGCATTTTCACTTTTACTGGCCTCTTCTGCAATTGGTGCTTTCGCCACACTCGGCGATGGAAAGGCCAATAAGGCGGCTCCCAGGGTTGCCCTGCTTTCATTCAAGAGTTCCATCAAGCCTGGTTCATTTTCCCTTCAGTCCGGCTACACATTCCGTGGCAACCAGGTGATGGCTGTCAAGGAAACAAGATATGTTAACCTGGCAAGCACCGCCTATACCTATCAGCAGGGACATACAACCTACACAATTCCGCTACAGAAGAAGGTTTCAGTAAGCCTCACCGCTCAAAACCAGGTCAAGGGCGCTACTATTAACATCCAGTTCTGAGAACTGTTTAAATTTTTCTTTTAATTTCCCCCGGTCTTCGTTTCCTCGTACGTCATTACCCTGTAACCAGATTTAGGCAGGTCGAATTTTGCCGCAGGCACCGGCGTGAAGTTTATGCTGGAGACGGTATAGGTCACCTTCTGCTTACCGAGGTTTGCTTCATATTGCATGGCAAGGCCGGGAAGATCCTTATTGAGATATTGAAAATCCTTATTGGCGGGAATAAGATCCCGGGTAAAGTACACGGTAAAAGTGCTCCCATCGGCGAGCTTACCCGTTGCCTTCTGGCTATTATAACCGGCAATCACCTTGAACTCATTCTCGAAAGTGAAGGTCACCCCCTCATACTTCTTGTTGGAAAGTCTCCACTCCGCCGGCACAAGAGTGATCATGTATTTCTGCTCGCCGTAATCCTTCAGGATCGTCACATTACCCGTCTTCCCATCTATCACGGTCGATTGAGTGCCCAGGGAGCTCACAAGCTCCGACCGGCTGGAATTCCCCTTGAGATAAATGATGCTCACCGCGCCATCCAGCAGGTCTGCCGCCTTCGGTGTGGTATTGTTGGTATTGATCACGATATCATAGGTGATCGTCGCCTCCGTCAGTTTCTTCTGCGCCTTTACCGGCATCGAAAACGAAACTAATCCTGCTACGGTCACGGCTATGATGATAGAAAATTTTTTCATGATTCTGGGAGTATTTGATCTGCTGGTAAGACGAACCAAAATAGGCAATAAGTTGCGTAAAGTGAAAATCCGGCTTTTGAAGCCATTGGAGGGCTGCAAATGGTTTAACAAAAGCTTATTTAAACGGACTTTTGAACCACTAAGGCACAAAGAACACGAAGGAGCACGAAGGAATACAAGAAAACAGTTTGATAATTTGGCAATTTGCTAATGTGCCAATTGTGCGTGGTATGCGAAGTCTTTGTGTTCCTTCGTGCCTTCGTGCCTTCGTGACTTACTGGTTCCTGTATTGAATTTGTCGAATTGCCAAATTACCAAATTGATCTTACTTCTTGCCCTTCTGCTGTAATTCCTTCATTTTTTTCTGCTGCTCCTGCATCTGCTCCATGCGTTCAGCCCATTTGGACTTCGCCTTCGGCTTCTTTCGATTCTCCGATATCTGTACCAGGATCTTATTGTGATCGATGATATAGTTCTGGATCACGAACTGGAGTATCAATGTGACCAGGTTGGATACGGTATAGTACCATGTCAACGCCGATGGAAGGCGATTGAAGATGAATAACAGGAATACCGGGAAGATGTACGGCATGTATTTCAATACCGGGTTGCTTTGGTCCGGCGTCATGCTCATGCTATAAATTGATATCAGTAAACTCGTCAATACTGCCGTAAGAGTGAATATGCTCAGGTGACTGCCCAGCAACGGGATGCTCACGCCAAATTTGATCACATCGTCGAAGGCAGAGAGATCCTTGGCCCAAAGAAAATCGGCGCCACGGAGATCCACATTAGAGCTAAAGAAACTATATAAGGCAAAGAAGATCGGGATCTGCAACAAGGCCGGGATGCAACCACCGAGGGGATTCACACCCGCCTCCCTGAACAGTTTCATCTGCTCCATGCTTATCGCCTGCTGATCTGCACCGAATTTCTCCTTTAGCTTCGCGATCTCCGGCCGCAGGGCCTTCATCTTCGCACCACTGAGGTAACTCTTATAGGTCAAAGGAGAGATCACCAGGCGAATGATCAGTGTAAGCAATGCAATAACGAGTCCGAAACTGCCAACGAAACTCTTAAAGAAATCCCATACAGGCATGATCACATACCGGTTCAACGGCCGCACGAATGCATACATTCCCTGTCCCAGGTTGATCAGCTTATCCAGCTTGAGATCATATTTCTTTAGAAGATGAATATCGGCCGGACCATAGAAGAGATTGAATCCTACTTTATAGGAAGCGGGCACTTTTATTTTCATGCTCGTTGTCGCTTCTACTATCACCTGCTTTTCATCCGCGGGGATCGTCCAGCTGATCTTGCCGGAGGAGAAATTCTCCTTCGAGATCAGGAATGAATTGAAGAAACGCTGCCGTACTCCTATCCATTTCACGGATTTGGAGAAATCGATCTCGCTTTTGCGACCAATGGTGTGATAGTCGAATTCGCCGTCTTCCACATAGCCTACCTGCGTATTCTGTTTCTCGAAACTTATGTCGGATTCCTGTTGGTGTGCCGCATATTGCCAGTCGAGGTTCAGATCGCCATTTGTCAATAGCTTTTCTCCTCCATTGAACTGGATATCGAAATCGACCATGTACTCGTTCGGCTTGATAGTGAAGCGGTGAACAATGGAAGCAGCGGTGCCGCTGTCTGCGGAGGCCAATGTGAAGGAAAGAGTCTTGCTTCCATCTGCATTGGTTGCCGAATCTATCTTGTTAAAATTCAGATTAGCCGTTTCTTCCGATCTCTGATCACCGGTTTTAATGGGATAACTGATCCTGTCGAATGCGGAGGCTGCGAGCCTCACGTAACCGCTATCCTTATTCTTGAATTTCTTCAATTCCACCCATTTAGGCTGTCCTCCTTTTGTGGTGAAGGCGATACGGAGGACCTCATTCTCGGCATAGACCAGCTGCTCAGGTCCCTTCGCCAGTGCATAGGTCCCGGCATTGATCTGCTCGGTGACGGAATCAGCCTTCTTCGCGTCAATGCGTTGAGCCGCGGTGTCGCCCTTTGGCTTTGACGCATTCGCAATGGAATCCAACCTGGCCTGCTCCTTTCGGGTAGAAGCCTGTTCTTTATTGATATAGAAAAAGTAACCAAAGAAAAGAACCGCCAGCACTACAAAGCCAATGACGGTATTACGATCAAACTTCATCGGGGGGTAAAATTTAAAGACGGCAAAGATAGGAGTTCTGGTTAAGAGTGCAGGCGATAGTCGGCGGACCAGCCGCAATTAGATAATTAGGCAATGTGCCAATTAGCCAATGTGCCAATTAGGCGTGCTCCGATAAGAAAAGACTTTACTGATTAGGATCATTGGCACATTTGCACATTTACTAATTGGCACATTGCCTAATTATCAAATTGTTTTCAGATCATTTCACTCTGCAGCAACGGATTCTTTACCTCGGCCAATCTCTCAGCATGCGCTTTGGCGGCCTTGATGAAGTGAACGAAGACGGGATGTGGATTCTCAACCGTACTCTTCAGTTCCGGGTGATATTGAACGCCTATGAAGAAGGGATGATTGGGAAGTTCGACGATCTCAACGAGACCGGTTCCAGGATTCTTTCCACTGGCGATCATTCCCGCCTTCTCGAAGTCTTCGAGATATTTATTGTTAAATTCCCAGCGATGGCGGTGACGCTCCGTGATGCTGTCCTGCCCATAGATATTGTAAGCAAGCGTACCCTCTTTCAGGTTACACGGGTAGGCTCCCAACCGCATGGTACCGCCCTTTGCCGTCACCTGCTTCTGCTCGTCCATGAGGTCGATAACGGGATCGCTGGTCTGTGGATCCATTTCTGTGGAGTGCGCATCCTTTAACCCAAGGACATGCCGGGCATATTCGATAACGGCCATTTGCATGCCGAGGCAAATGCCGAAG
>DATHKS010000404.1:0-5035 GCA_035488975.1 Chitinophagaceae bacterium
TTGTTATCCCGTACGTCAAGGTCGAACTTACCGGGATACAACAATTCCAGTCGCCTTCGCACATTCGTCAGACCAATGCCGCTATGCGGATCGGTTGCCTTATCGGGCCCGGTCGAATTCTCCGTGGTGAAGACAAACTCGCCATCGTTTCTCGCCAGTGCAATCTTCACGAAATTTAGCTTATCCACGTGAGATGACACATGCTTAAATGCATTCTCCACAAATGGAATGAGCAGCAAAGGCTCGAGGGAGAAATTCGAAACGCCAGGCGCGCATTCGAACGAAACGGTGTATTTCTCATCCTTTCTCAATTGCTGGAGACTCACATAGTCCTGCAGGTAGCTGATCTCCCGCTCCACGGGTATGCGCTCGCCATTCATCTCGTAGAGCTGATAGCGGAGCATGTCCGAGAACTTATGCAATGATTCGCGGGCAACGGTATTATTTCTATCGATGAGGAAGTAGACTGAATTGAGTGAATTGAACAGGAAGTGCGGGTTGATCTGTGATTTAAGGAACTTCAGTTCGGCCGCCGCCTTTTCCGTTGCTATCTCGGCGAGGCGTTTCTGCAGCCGCGTATAATCGATCATCACCTTGATGGCCGCTCCGGCGATACCCAGGAAGAAATGCGGGATCATGTTATCGTATATCTTTCTCTTCAGGTCGCCGGACAGGCTATAGAGATCGGGACGGTCCATGATCCGGCCGAGGATATTCATCTTGATCGTGCTGCTCAC
Organism: Chitinophagaceae bacterium; assembly: GCA_035488975.1. Lineage (GTDB taxonomy): Bacteria > Bacteroidota > Bacteroidia > Chitinophagales > Chitinophagaceae > DATHKS01. The sequence continues at coordinate 738 of DATHKS010000404.1, forward strand.
CACCACTAGTAAAATAAAGGCAAGCGCAAACCAGCCATACCTTTTCTTATAGAATAATTGGGGAATGAAAAGATAATTGGTCGTATAGATCAGGATGGCAAGATCGATCACCTTTATCAGGGTGATGAGGAATGCCCTACCCGGTACGCGGTAGTCCTCGTATCGCAGGAAATACCAGAATGCAAACAGCAATAGCCATCCGGCGAGGTGGTGGAGTTTATATCGTAGGAAGAAATTCGCCGGCATGTGTAAAATAAAATTACGGCTTTGAGGGGATAAAAGAAATTACACGATGAGCGTGAAATTCCTGACGAAGAGCAGTTTGACAATTTGACAATTTGGTAATTTGATAATTTGGCAATTTGACAATGATCCTTATCAGTAAAGTCTTTTCTTTTCGGAGCACGCCGCATTATCAAATTGCCAAATTATCAAATTACCAAATTGCTTAGATTCTGTTGCCAAACAAAAGACTCCCAATCCTCACCAAACTACTCCCCTCTTCCAACGCAATGCCATAATCGGCGCTCATGCCCATGGAAAGGATATGCCATTGCAGGCCGGGATTCGCGGCGATCGTATCCAGGTAGATCGAATGGAGCGAGTGGAACTCCGCGCTCACCTTGGCGGGATCATCGGAGAAGGAGGCCATGCCCATCAGCCCATCCACCTGAATATGCGCGAGACGTGTGAGATCGGTGACCGCCTCACGTAATTCCATTTTATCGAAACCGAATTTTGTTTCTTCCTCTGCGATATGCACCTGCAAGAGACAGTGAATATTGCGCTGTGCCTTCGCCGCCTGCTTATCCACTTCCTTTAAAAGCTTCAGGCTATCGATGGCATGAATGAGATGAATGAAGGGGGCAATGTATTTAACCTTATTGCTTTGAAGATGCCCGATGAAATGCCACCTGATATCGGCCGGCAGTTGTGCCTGCTTCTCCAGCAATTCCTGCACGTAATTCTCGCCGAAGTCGCGCTGCCCCAAATCGTAGAGCGCAAGAATATCGGCCACCGGCTTCGTCTTCGATACTGCCACCAGGGTTGCCTTCTTTTCTACGAGCGAGTTTTTTATTTGCCTATATGCCTCTTCATTTATTGCCATATGCTCCTTATCATTTTCTCGGTAAACACTTTTTTTTGCCGGGAAGATGGCGAACAAGAGAATGAACGTGAACTAGAATGACTTTTCCAGTGAAGCCTAATTCCCAATTCCCTATTACCAATTCCTTAGCGACAGGTTTACGCTTGCTATTGTTTGAGAATACTTCTGCTTATCACGATCCTCTGCACCTCGCTCGTTCCCTCATAGATCTGCGTGATCTTGGCATCGCGCATCAACCGCTCCACATGATATTCCTTCACGAATCCATACCCTCCATGTATCTGTACCGCTTCCACCGTCGTCCACATGGCGGTTTCGGATGCATAGACCTTTGCCATGGACGAACTGAGCGCATAGTCCAATCCATTATCCTTTTCCCAGGCGGCCTTCATGCAAAGCAGTCTCGCCGCTTCGATCCGCGTGGCCATATCCGCCAGCTTGAAGGCAATGGCCTGGTGATTCATGATCTCCGTGCCGAAAGCCTTGCGTGTCTTCGAATATTCCTTCGCCAGTTCATAGGCGCCACTTGCAATTCCCAACGCCTGCGAGGCGATGCCGATCCGTCCGCCGGCCAATGTCTTCATTGCAAACTTGAATCCGAACCCATCCTCACCTATCCTGTTCTCCTTCGGCACCTTTACATCCGAGAACATCACAGTATGTGTATCGCTGCCACGGATGCCCAGCTTATTCTCCTTAGCGGCAACTGTTACCCCGGGCCAGCTCTTTTCCACTATCAGTACATTGATCCCCCTCGACCCTTTTGCACGATCGGTCTGCGCAATTACGAGATACACGGAGGCCGTGCCACCATTGGTGATCCAGTTCTTCGTTCCATTCAATAGATAGTGATCGCCCAGATCCTCCGCCGTCGTCCGCTGCGAAGTGGCATCGCTGCCCGCTTCGGGCTCGCTCAGCATGAACGCGCCGATATATAGTTCACCGTCCTTCTTTCCCTGGGCCAGCGGAACCAGGTATTTCTGTTTTTGAAATTCGTTACCATATTGCTGCATGCCATAGCACACGAGGCTGTTGTTTACGCTCATGCACACGCTCACGCTCGCATCTATCTTCGAGATCTCCTCCATTGCCAGCACATAACTCACCGTATCCATCCCCGCACCGCCATAATCCGGCTGAACCATCACCCCCATGAAACCCAGGTCGGCCAATTTCATCACCTGTTCGCGGGGAAACTTCTGAAGCTCGTCCCTTTCGATCACCCCCGGCAGGCATTCGGTCCTGGCAAAGTCACGGGCCGCCTTGCGGATCATCAGCTGTTCTTCCGATAATTCAAACTTCATATAGGCAAAATTGGTTGGCGCAAAGATAAGGGGTGTGCCTCTTTACGTACGAATCATCGTTATGTATAATTATTGAAGCCGGAAGGTTAAACATTCCATGAAAAATGCGGCTATATTTTGCCGAGGCTGAACAATTTATGAAAGGGCCCGTTATTTGAAAATCGGTCCGGACGTCACGGTTTTTAGCGTAATTTTGCGACGAATTTGAAACCGTGCGCTTTCCCGGATCCACTGGCCTGCCACGTTCAATTGATAAATATGAAAAAGATCCACATTGTTTTACTGGTCTTCATCGCCGCCGCTATCGCCATCCTGATAAGTTTTCTGCAGACCACGACAACTTATGACACCGTCGATACCGCCATCTCCAAGCCGGGTAAGTTCGTGCACCTGATGGCCCGCTGGGATAAGACGCAGCCGATGGTGTACGATGCAGTCAAGGATCCGAATTTCCTGAGCTTTACCGCGGTGGACACGATGGGTAAATCGGTGAAGGTGGTCTACCACAATCCCAAACCCGAGAACTTCGAGATCAGCGAACGGCTGGTACTGAAAGGAAAATACCAGGACGGACTTTTCGATTGCCAGTCCATTCAGACCAAGTGTCCCTCTAAATACAAGGATGACATAAAGGCCGCACAGAAGAGCGTACAGGTAACAGAGGCAAGAACGAATCAATAACAGCGCTGCGCATTCATATTTATATGCCAGCATCATTCCCATTTTATTTAAAATAGAATTTCCCTGATGGAATACATAGGCGAGCATCTTTTACCCGGCCAGTTTGGACATTTCTTCATCGTGCTTTCGTTGGTTGCTTCGCTGGTCGCTACTTTCTCCTATTTCATGTCGACGCGCGCCAAGCTTGACGGCGACGGCACCTATTGGAAGAGACTGGCGCGGTATGCATTTCTCACCGAATGCGTATCCGTCTTCGCCATCTTCGGTATTCTCTTCTATATCATCTCCAACCACCTCTTCGAATACCATTATGCCTGGAAGCATAGCAGCCGTTCACTTGAAGTAAAATACCTGCTCGCCTGTTTCTGGGAAGGGCAGGAAGGAAGTTTCCTTTTGTGGAGCGTATGGCATTGCGTGCTTGGCCTCATCCTGATAAAGACCAGTAAGAAATGGGAGGCGCCCGTGATGACGGTGGTAAGTTTTATGCAATTCTGCCTGGCCACCATGCTGGCGGGGCTCTATATCTTCGATCATAAGATCGGGTCGAATCCATTCACGTTATTGAGGGAGTCCGGCGTACTGGACAATGCCCTCGGCCTGCACGTGAATATGGATCCCAATCAACCCCTGCGTCCCGATTATCTTGCGGCGATCAAAGACGGGAATGACCTGAATCCATTGCTGCAGAATTATTGGATGGTGATCCATCCGCCCGTGCTTTTCATGGGCTTCGCATCTACCATTGTGCCGTTTGCATTTGCCATTGCCGGACTATGGACAAAGAGATTCAACGACTGGGTGCGGCCCGCGCTGCCCTGGGCACTCTTCTCCACTGCGGTATTGGGTGTCGGTATCATGATGGGCGCCAAGTGGGCCTACGAATCCCTGACCTTCGGCGGATACTGGGCCTGGGACCCGGTTGAGAATGCATCGCTTGTTCCCTGGCTGATCATGATTGCTGGGCTTCACACACTTCTCATCTTTAAACACAGCGGGCATTCCCTGCGCTCGACCTTCCTGTTCTTCATCCTTAGTTTTTTCTTCGTCCTCTATTCAACGTTCCTCACACGGAGCGGGATACTGGGAGAAACATCGGTTCATGCCTTCACGGATCTTGGTATGAACAGCCAACTATACCTGCTTCTTTTCGTATTCATATGGCCATTTGCAATACTCATTGCCAAAACGCGTGATCAGAAAATAAC
>DATHKS010000405.1:0-13262 GCA_035488975.1 Chitinophagaceae bacterium
AACAAATACCATGGTCCCGCATGCAGATCCTTCGCCAATATGAAGTCCGTCCTGTACCGGTATTCCTTACCCAGCAGGTCCAGCGCCGTGACGCTGGTGATGACCTTCTGCGTAGATGCTGGCGCCATCCCGGTTTGTGAATTCCTGTCGAACACCACCGTACCCGTCTTTCCATCGATCACATAAAGAGAGACCAGGGCATGCTTCAACTGTATGTCGTCTTCAAACTGCTGAAAGGCCTTCTTCAGGTTCTCGTTTCCTGTTTGACCAAGGCCTGCATTCGCGATGAATAACATCGTTAAAAAGAAGAACCCAATTTTCATACTATGCGATTATTCGTGGAAAGTTAAAAAATATCGGCATAAGGTAACCGATTTATAGCCGATGTTTAATTTTTCAAAAGAGTTGGGTGTTTTATTGATAAAAAAAATGTTAGCTGGGAAGGCGGTAAGAAATACATACACATTTTATGTTCACGCTGCATATCCTATAGGGGCATTGGATCGATGGAAAAATTTGTCGGCGGATGGTAAACCGCACGTTGGTGTGACCATCGATTTTCTTCGGCTCTCCTTAATTTTGATCAGCTTGTCAAGCGTTCCGAAGGAACGCGGGCGGCTATCTCCTTTTCGATTTTCTACCGACCAAATGTCCTTACGGGACAAGACTCAAATTATTCGATCATTCAAAATAATTATCATTCATCTTTCATGAAACCTTCCAGTGATCAGGCTTGGAATGAAAGTTTCGCCACATAAGGATGTGGGGTTCCATGGGAACGCTTGAAAACGACAATTGGTGTGAGGCGTTCCTACGGAACGCGGCGGTTACTAAAGGGCACAAGCTACAAACGAAATGTCCCTACGGGACAAGACTCAAATCATTCGATCATTCACAAAATATTCATCTTCCATAATCGTGAACCCTTACCGCCTTATCGCCTTACCGGTAATTCATTTCTTTGCCGGTAAGACGGTAAGAAAAACCGTGTTAAGAAGTCGGGACGAATCCTCGAATGAAGACTAATTCCCTATTCCTTATCCCCTATTCTCCCATCCCTTATTCCTTATTCCTAACCCCCTATTTCCTACAGTTCCCGAATCGGCTATTTGGTTAATTTTGCGCAAACATTTCTCCTTGACTACTATCAACGCATCTATCATAACGATCGGTGATGAATTGCTGATCGGGCAGACCATCGACACCAATAGCGCCTTCATTGCACAGGAATTGAATAAGATCGGCATATGGGTAAGGCGCCGCGTAGCGGTCGGCGATGTGTGGGAAGACATCTGGCAGGCATTGGACGAAGAGCGCAGGCAATCACAGGTGATCATCATCACCGGCGGCCTCGGCCCTACCGCCGACGATATCACCAAGCCGCTCCTTTGTAAATATTTTGGTGGAAAGATGATCGTGGATCAGAATGTCCTCGATCATGTAAAATATCTCTTCGAGGTGGTCTTCCGCAGACCCGGTCCCATTCTCGAGCGGAATCTTCGACAAGCCGAAGTACCCGATGTATGCACCGTACTTCACAACGCGCGGGGCTCCGCACCCGGCATGTGGTTCGATGTGCCTGGCGAAAACAATGACGACGGCAAGAGAGTATTCATCTCCCTTCCGGGTGTCCCCCATGAAATGAAAGGATTGATCACCGACCAGGTGATCCCGCGCCTGCTTTCCGCATTCAGCATGCCGGCCGTGGTTCATCGCACTGCGTTCACCGTTGGGCAGGGAGAGTCCATGATCGCCGAGCTTCTTACCGCTTTCGAGGCGGCCCTTCCCACAAACATCAAACTCGCTTACTTACCCAATTACGGATCGGTGAAGCTCCGGCTTACCTCGCGGGGCGACGATCCGCAAAAAATAGCAGCGGAACTGGAGCCTTATTTCCAGGAATTGCAAAACCTGGTGAAGGATTTTCTTGTCACGAACGAGGACGCGGACCTGCAGACCGTTGTCGGTAAGATCCTCAAGGCGGCAGGCAAGACAATGGGCACGGCGGAGAGTTCTACCGGGGGCTATATCGCACATCTGATCACAAGCATTGCCGGCTCCTCGGCCTATTATAAAGGAAGTATCGTGAGCTATGCAAATGAGATAAAGGAAAACATACTTGGTGTGGATCATGAAACCCTCGTTGCCAATGGCGCAGTCAGTAAGGAAACTGTCACGGAAATGGTGCGGGGGGCGCTCGAAAAGCTGGATGTCGATTACGTGGTTGCCACTTCGGGGATCATGGGACCCGATGGCGGCACCGAGGCCAAGCCTGTGGGCACGGTGTGGATAGCCGTTGGAAATAAGAAAGTCATCCATACCCTCCAGCTCAACCTGCGGTTCGACCGCGCGAGGAATATTGCGATGACGGCCACCACCGCATTGAATTTCCTGCGCAAATTCATTTTGACTAACAGTTGATCGCCTATTATTTTCAAATCATTACCTTTGGCCGGTCATAAGGATTAAATAGTGTAATAATGAAAAGTACATTATGTAATACCTGGCAATGATTGCTGTTAAAAACAAACTTATGCCTACAGTCGACCTAATAATGCCGAAGCTTGGCGAGAGTATAATGGAGGCCACGATCCTCAAATGGCACAAGCAACCCGGTGATCCGGTGAAAATGGACGAGACCGTCCTGGAGATTGCGACCGATAAGGTGGATAGCGAGGTGCCCAGCATTGCCGAAGGCGTAATAGAAGAAATACTTTATAACGTCAATGATGTGGTGCCCATCGGCGCCGTCATCGCCAGGATAAAGTCGGGGGCAATGTCATCCGGCCCAACTCAACCGGCCAGTTCCACGCCGCCTCAAAAGAGTCAGGGTCACCAGGAACATGAAGAAGCCGTCGTGGTTGAATCGACGCCTTCCGCCAATTTCAATTCTTCCTTCCAGCCAAGGACCAGTTCAAATGGATCGTCTGCAAAATTCTATTCGCCACTCGTACTCAATATTGCCGCCAGCGAAGGCGTGAGCATGACGGAGCTCGAGAAGATACAGGGAACGGGTAACGAGGGACGTGTAACGAAACGCGATATCCTCCAATACCTGGCTGATCGTAAGACGGGGAAGACCACGGGCGATTCAGGTAATTCTTCTGGCGTACAGGCGGCCACTGTTCAGCGCCCTGCCGAGAACAGGCAACTACAACAGGTCAATACCTCCCCGGGTAGTTATTCGGGCAATGTCGAAATAATCGAAATGGACCGCATGCGCAAGCTCATTGCCGAGCATATGGTCCGGAGCAAACATACCAGTCCTCACGTAACCAGTTTCACCGAAGCTGATGTCACCAATCTTGTGATGTGGCGCGAGAGAGTGAAGAAAGACTTTGAGAAAAGAGAGAACACCAAGATCACTTTTACGCCGCTGTTCATAGAGGCGCTGGTCAGGTGCATCAAACGATTCCCGCTTATCAACAGTTCACTGGACGGAGATAAGATCATCGTCAAGAAAGACATCAATATCGGAATGGCTACTGCGTTGCCGAGCGGCAACCTGATCGTTCCCGTGATTAAGAATGCCGACCAGCTCAATCTTGTCGGGCTTTCGAAGCAGGTGAATAATCTTGCCGACAGGGCACGCAATGGGAAACTGATGGCGGACGATACGCAGGGAGGAACCTTCACACTCACCAATGTCGGTACTTTCGGTAGCCTGATGGGAACTCCTATCATAAATCAACCACAGGTGGCTATCCTTGCCGTTGGCGCCATAAAGAAGAGGCCGGTTGTGCTCGAAACACCGCAGGGTGACAGCATCGCGATCCGCCACATGATGTATCTTTCGATGAGTTATGACCACCGGATCGTGGATGGAAGCCTCGGTGCAACCTTCCTCACTGCCGTGGCAAAAGAACTGGAGAATTTCAATGGAGAACGCGATATATAAGATCAAAGCCATCCTGACTTCATGACAAATTTTTCCCCGGCGACTACCGCACCGCGGAAAAATGCGGGTGCGCGTTCCCAACCTTTCCAGTATTGTCGTCGATGGCTGGCCATTCCCTTCTTCATTATGTTCATCCTGGCAGGAAGCCGGTCGCTCTCACAGTCCTCGCATCTCGGCTCCTGGAATGTGATCAATACAAAACTCAACCTTTCGAAGAAATGGTCCGTGTTCAATGAACTACAGTTACGGGCGCAGTCATTCTACCATGAGCAATATTATTACGAGGTAAAGGGCGGCCTCTCCTATTCATTTACAAAGAACTTTTCGTTGCTCCTGGGCCTGGGTAAATATGTGACCTATACGGCCGAGGGTAATTTCACCAAGCCGATCACGGCGAATGAGTTTCGCCTCTGGCAGCAATTCACGATCAATAATTACCTGCAGCGTTTCAAGTTTGAACACCGCTATCGAATCGAGCAGCGCTGGTTCAGTAATGGCACCTACCGCAACCGTTTCCGCTATCGGTTCAATGCCGTTGTGCCATTGAACCATGCGAAGATGGGCCCGGGCACATTCTATCTTTCTGCCTTCGATGAAGTATTCCTGACGAATAAGGCGCCCTACTTCGAGCGCAACCGCATATTTGCCGGAGCAGGATATCAATTCTCGAAGAGCCTCACCATCCAACCGGGTTATCTTCATCAATTCGATTATAAGAACGGCACGCGCACCGCGAAGGACTTCTTTCAACTCACGGCCATGATCGAATTCGGGGCACACAAGAACCCCCACGAGAAAATTCCCGGCAACGTAGATTGACGGTTTTTATTTTCTTTAACGAATAACTTCACCCGCCATTTAAACCCTATTGCGGTTTTCCTTTCTTTTTAGTAAATTGGTTTAACTAACCTGGCACACTATGAAGAAATTATCTGAAACCTGGTTCGCCGAGGGCTATATCGATTTCGAATTGAAGAAGTACACTCTTCTCGCCTATTTGCAGGAAGTGAATAAATGCTTCAAAGAGACGAAGCTCTACCCGCAACTCGGGGATGTAGTATTCCACTACAATAACCTGCTCGCGTTCCGCGAGAACAAGAAATTCCTGCAGGAACATTTTCCAAAGAAATTATCCGGCATGCAGATGGAAAAACTGCAGCTGCTTTACGAGCAGATCATCGAGGACGACGATCTCATGCAGCAATTGGAAGAGATCATTCATTATGCGGCCGATACGATCAGGACGACATTGCAAACCGGCGCCGGTATCTATGAGTTTGTGGAAGAGAAGATAAACATCATTCCTGTCGGCATCATGCCGCTGGACACGAAGGAGGGCTATTTTTTCCTTAACAACGGGAACACCCGCTCCACGCTGGTGTATCAGTACCGCCTGTCGATATTCGAGAAACACGACGAGAAATACCGGAGCATAAAGACCTCTTATCTCGACAAATGGAAGAGGAGCATCACCAACACGAACGAACATATTAAGTCGGACCTTATTCGCCACCGGACTGAGTTGCCTAACCCGGCGGTCTATTCCATCGAGACGGGTTATACATTTCCCGTGGATGAGACATTGCTGCCAATAGCAAAGAGATGTCTGGTGAAATTCATCTCATCGCTGGCGGCCTGATCACTCCACGAGATCGAGACCCCAATCGCGTCCCTTCCTCACTGCGGGAATGCCTTCCGTCAACCATTTTGCGGGCTTCGCACCCTTGAGCATCCAGTCGAAGTATTGTTGTTCGCGGATCTGGATGTCCTTCCTGTTCCTGCGCAGCACGAGATTATGCGCCTCTCCATTGTAGTTAAGCAGCCACACTTTCTTCCCCAATCGACGCATGGCCGTAAACATTTCGATGCCCTGGTACCAGGGAACTGCGCCATCGGCGTCATTTGACATGATGACCAGCGGCGTCCTGACCTTTGGCAAATGAAACAAGGGTGAACTCTCGATATACAGTTCAGGATGCTCCCATAATGTAGCACCGATCCTGCTTTGCGTGCGTTCGTATTGCGACTGCCTGTTATTGCCGCTTTCCCAACGGATACCGCCATAGGCACTCGTCATGTTTGCTACCGGGGCACCGGCCCATGCGGCTTTGAATATATCGGTCATGGTGACCAGTTGCGCTACCTGTATGCCTCCCCAGCTTTGTCCCTGGATGCCCATATTGGCCGCATCCACCCAGCTATTCTTTGCAAGATCCTTTGCGGCGCTGACAATATAGTCATAGGCGCTTTGTGCCGGGTGGCCGATAGTATAGCTTATATCTGGAGCGAACACGAGATAGCCGCGGCTCACGAAGAAAGGTATGTTCAGGCGACTCGGAGTGGGCGCAGGCGGCAAATAGTTATAGAGTCCATCGGATAATTTTTCATAGAAATAAAGGATCAGCGGATACTTCTTCGTGGGATCGAAATTCTCCGGCTTATACAGGATGCCATCGGAAGGCTTCCCCTTGAAGGTGGTCCAATGATATAGTTCGGCCGTTCCCCAATTGTAGTCTTTCTGCTGCTGATCTATCGAGGAGAGCTTTACTTCGTCCTTGAAGGCATTACTAACAAATAGATCCGGGGCGCTGGTATAATTTTCCTTGGTGTAGATGAAACGAAGACCCTGCTTCGCCATCTTGGCCGCGGAAACGGAATAGCCCTGCAACTGGTCATTGAAGAGAATAGCCGGCTTGCCCAATACCAGCAAGGCATAGCCCGTCTTCTTCGTCTTGTCGTTGAATTGCCTGATCAATAATTCCTCTCCAAGCTTCACGAATTTCTTCTCCGGGTCGAGCGAGACATATCGCGAAGCGGTTTTAGTTTCCCTTCCGCCCAGTTCCGCGAGTATATTCTCCGGGTTCTTCCCGGGTTGCATGCTAAGTTTCCAGATATCGTACCTGTCGTACACATAGACGGCCGAATCGCCCTCCTGCCATCCCATGACACCATAGGGGCCGGGTTCATCCGGAACATCGTTGTCTTCCTCGTACAGCGGCGTTTTTATTCTCGATGTGAGATTACGGGTTGAATCGCCATCATAGACAAAATAGTTTTTTGCCTTCGAATCGTACCAAAAAATATATCGGCCGGTGCTGGAAATATAAGAGGGACTGATGACGCCTTTGAGATCCTTCTTCACCAGCTTCACGGAGCCATCATTCACATTCATGGCATAGATGTCCTTGCGCGTATTGCCTGTCCATTGGCTTTCCACTCGTTTACCGAAGTCGGACACGCCAATGAAGATGTTGCCGTTGCCTTCATCCGTCGTGTAGATGGTTGGGATCTGTTCCGACCCCAGTTGCTCCAGCTTATTCGTTCCAAGATGATACACCGCCAGGTAGTTTTGCTGCAGGTCGCGCTGGAGCCGGTTCAGTTGCTGTGTTTGCAGGTAATCATCATTATAATGCCAGACATCCAGCTTCGCCAAATCCATCTCGACGAGCGTTGTATCCTTTGGCGGTTGAATGGGAGCCGTCGCGAAGAGGATCCGCTGCCCATTCTTACTGAACGAGACATTTCCAAATTCACTGACCGTCATGCCGATCTTCATTCCAACATTGGCCTTGTCCACGAGCAGCGTAGCGCTATCCATTCCTTCTTTAAAATACCATAGAGTATAGAACTTCTGTAGCGCCTTTGGCTTTGCTTCCCTCTCCGCCACGAAGGCTACCTGTGAGCCGTCGTCCGTCATGGCGAAATTCTTGAATTCATTTCCGCCAACACTGAGCGTATCGGCAAACCCCTTCCGCAGGTCATATAATAATACCATGGCCTTGCTTGCGGTGTCCTTTGGATTACGGGCGAGTTCGAGTAACAGTTTCGTTCCCTTCGTGCTGAAGTAGTAATCGACGACATTCCGGAAACTGATCGATTCTCCTCTCTCGAGGTTTCTCAGGACGAGTTCGGTACCCACCACTTCAGTACCCGTTGCCGGTGTCTCGTCGCCGTCGGCGTCTGTTTCCGCGAGATCATCCTTATTCGTGGTCCTGCGTTGCTTTGCCGCGGGAATATTAGCGAGAACACCCCGCAATGAATCGATGATCCTCGTGAGGCTATCGCTTGTCTTCTTGCTATCGGCTGCCTTTCCTTTGAGCGGCGGCTCTATTGGTTTCTCCAATTGATAGGCCACCCATCCGAAGCTTTCTTTTGGTGTGAGAAAGGATTTCACGCGTGGCGCTTTCCAGGAACTATCGATCCCGAGGCGGACGATGGTGAGGGAATCCGTGGGGGTATCTTCGGGTTTCTTCTTCTTGATCTTCGCTTCCCTCGTATCCTTGAAAAATGGTTTGATCTTGCAGATAAGGTAGCGGCTGTCTTCTGTTATGTCAGCATTGTATCCGCGGGGTATTACTTTTTTATAGCGTCCGTCTGCCGTCTGGATCACCAATTCGTTATCGCCTTCCTGGGGATCGACGGTGTACACCACCCATCGGCCATCATTGCTTATCAACTTTTCCCCGATCGCCTGCCAGCCATCGTACACTGTATGATCCAGGGGTTTTTTCTGCGCGGTTAAGGCTTGTGAGATCAGGAAGGAAAGAAGAATGAAGACTGTCGGTTTGAAATAGCGCATCCGTAAAAATTTTGATGTCCTAAAGATAATCCTCATCGGGATACCGGGAGTCGCCCCCGGAATTTTATCCCGTTGTATGTTTTGCCGGAATGGATGTTGCTTTCCTCTCCAGGCGGACGAGCAGGACGATATGTACGATCAGGGCGACGGCAATAAGACCGAAGCCCATGTAGAACCACTTACTCAGGTCCTTGCTTTCCTTATAGACCATGAAGGCAAGCAGGATGCCGTAGACCGGCTCGAGGTTATAGGTAAGGTTTACGGTAAATGCCGAGAGACGTTTCAGCGCATTCGAAGAAAACTGGAAAGCTATGACCGAACAGAGCCACGAGAGCACCAGCAGCCAGCCGAGGTTGGCCCACCCGGGAAGGAAATGATCGACAGGAAAAAAATGAAGATAGAATGGCAGGAGCACCGAAAGCGCCAGCAGGCCGCCGGTCTGTTGCCAGGCCAGCATCGTCTCCACGTTGATGCGTTGCAGGAATTGCCGGTTGAAGATGGGGAACATTGCCGCCAGCACGGCGGATATGAGACCGATGATTATTCCCGTCTTATACCGGGTGTCGAAATGAAAGATGATATAGATGCCGGCGATGGTCACCATACCCAACAACAATTCAGTCCAGTTCATCTTCTTCCGGAGGATGACCGGCTCCAGAAGGGCTGTGAAGAAACTAATGGAGGAGAAGCAGACCAATGCGACCGAGACGTTGGCGTATTTGATGGAACCGTAGAATGTCACCCAGTGTAAAGCCGCTATCAATCCAACTCCGCCGATCCTGAGGATATCCTTGCGGGAAATGCGGGTGATCTTTTTCCGCAGTCCGAACAATATCCACATGGTGACCGAGGTCAGCAGCAACCGGTACCAGACGATCATTCCTTCATTCAATGTGATGAGCCGGCCCAGTATCCCGGTGAAACCGGCGAGGAAGACGGCGACATGCAGTTGAAAGAAAGCTTTTTTCATTGAGGCCCGAAGCTAATGAAGATGGGAGAACCGGAAAAACATAATCAGGCACTACTGACTGTAATAAGATAGGCGAGAAGAATGACGATGAGGAAGAAGATGGTAGTCGCCAACATGCTCCTGTATAATTTCCGCGTGATGGCGCGACTGGTATTGCTGCTTTTATTCCGGTTGAAGAAAGGGGAATGACCATTGGAGCGGGATATCCGGTTGATCCGCCAAAAGTAGTATCCGCAGGATACTATCCACGCCAGGACCAGGATCCATAAAAGATTGAAGAAACTCATTTGATTTTACCAGTCTATTATAAAGCATTATTTCCCTTCAGCAACCATCTCCTTTTTTCTCATGGAATGCATTTCTACCGGTTCAGCGTTCTTTAATCTTTTCCTGTAATTGGTAAACCAACTATGCCAGCGAAGCTTAAGCACGCCCAGTACACCTTCCTTAACGATACCTTTATTCATCTTAGAGAGTCCATAGGCACGGTCCTGAAAGATAATGGGCACTTCTTTTATTTTAAACCTGAGTTTCCAGGTGGCAAATTTCATTTCGATCTGGAAGGCATACCCTGTAAACCTGATCTCATCCAGGTTAATGGTTTCGAGTACTTGCTTCCTGTAGCAAACAAAGCCTGCGGTCGGATCCCTGACGGGCATCCAGGTGATCATGCGTGTGTACACCGAGGCGCCTTTCGAGAGTGCAATGCGGTTGGCGGGCCAATTGACAACGCCGCCGCCTTTTACATACCGGGAGCCGATCGCCATATCCGCTCCTTCGTATTTGCAGGCATTATACAGACGGATAAGATCATTGGGGTTGTGTGAAAAATCGGCATCCATTTCAAAAATGAACTGGTAGTCGTTTGCTATCGCCCATTTGAAGCCATAGATATAAGCGGTACCAAGACCAAGCTTGCCACGTCTTTCTTCTATGAATAATTTGCCGTTGAATTTGTGTTGAAGATCCTTGACGATCTGGCCGGTGCCGTCGGGAGAGCCGTCGTCGATAACAAGTACATGAAAACCTTCCTGTAGATTGAAAATAGCGTGCAGGATATTGCTGATATTTTCCTTCTCGTTAAAAGTTGGTATGACGACTAGTTTTTCCACAGTAGTATATAGGCTTCCGTAATTATCGAATTTACGAAAATCAGCAAAGAAGCTGTGTTAAAAATTGTTCACACGGAATCCAGATAATCAGACCTTTTTCAGCATCGTGCGTGTGTATATCTCGGTAAGCTTCTGCTTGGTATGGAGGGGAAAATCGCCCTTCATCATCCAGTCGTAATATTGTGGTTCTGAGCGAAGAACATCCGATACGGCCCTTCCTTTGAACTTTCCGAAGTTGAACACTTCCACCCCATTTTCCATGATAAACCTCCGTGCAAAGTCCACGATCACCTCTTCTCCGATGGCCTTGAGAACGGAATCCACTGTGGATCCGAGGGCGGGATATTTTTCGAGTTGGGCCTCCAGCACTTCGTGTGTGGCGCTCGCATCTACCTCGGCGCCGTGGGCGCCTTCGAGCGTTTTATTGCAATAGAACTTGTAGGCGGCGCTCAGGGTACGCTGTTCCATCTGGTGAAAGACCTTCTGCACATCCACCAGTTTCCTTCCCTTCATGTCGAACTCTACCTCTATGCGGAGGAATTCTTCCACCAGCAACGGGATATCGAAACGGTTGCTGTTGTACCCCGCGATATCGCAGCCATCAAGGACCTGCTTCAGTTCATTGGCGACCTGCCTGAACGTGGGGGCATCCTTCACCATTTCATTGGTGATACCGTGTATCTCGCTCGAAATTTTTGAAATGGGGATCTCAGGATTGAGGAGTTTCCGCTTTACGGATCTGGTCCCATCCGGAAGGATCTTTACAATGGCGATCTCAACGATCCTATCGCTGCCCAGGTTTGTGCCAGTGGTCTCAAGGTCAATGAAGGCAAGCGGTTTTGTCAACTTCAGCATCAGATCAGGTATTACTCTGTTATTCAGGCGGTAAAGGTAATGGTTTGTGGTTTTTATCAAAATGAATTTTAATGTCACCAAAACCTATCTCGCTGGCTGTCAGTGGGGATGCGATGGCAAAACACCAAAAACGCATTATCTTTGTAAAATAAATGAGGAATTATTCCGTTCTTCACAGCAAGAACACAAAAATGAAAATGAAAAAAACATCACTGGTGGGTATTTTCCTGATTGTTTTGACGATAGTCGCGTCTTCCTGCTATTCATCGAGAAAGTCGGGATGCCCGATGAATCCTCAATCCAATTATCGCTACCGCGGATAATAACAGGAGCAAAGGCTATTAGAGTCCCTTCGTGTTGATGAAGTTCACCAGGGCGGCCGTGTTCTTAAGTTTCAGCTTCTTCAGGATATTATAGCGGTGCACCTCCACGGTCTTAAGTGAAATATCGAGTTGAAGTGCTATTTCCCTTGAAGACAAACCTTCCTTTATCAATTTAATGATGTCGATTTCGCGGCGCGAGAGGTTGTTCATATCCGCTTCGGAAGAATTCTCGTCCAGTTCCTGAGCAGCCAGTATATTCTTCACTTCCTCGCAGATATACTTCTTTCCATTACTCACTTCCACGATAGCGGTGATCATTTCTTCCTTCGAAGAGTTTTTCGTGACATATCCCATCGCTCCCAACTGAAGCATACGCTTGGCATAAGCGGGCATCGTGTGCATCGACACGGCAATTACTCGCGATTCCGGGGATACCTTATGGATCTGCTTTGTAGCATCGAATCCATTGACAGGCGTCATGTTGACGTCCATCAACACGATATTCGGTTTCTTATCTTTCGCCAATACGATCGCCTCTTCACCCGAACTCGTTTCCGCCGTTACTTCAAAACGGGGATCACTGTTGAGAATGAACGACCAGGAGTCCCTGATCAGTTTGTGGTCGTCTACAAGTAGAATAGATATTTTTTCCATGCGGATACATTGCGGGCTTGTCTGCTTTTGAAATAAGGTTTATGTCTTAAAAAGTTACGCAAAAAAACTTAATAATCGCCTAACAAAAAAATCATTTCACTGTTAATCGGCTGTAAAATAAGTAGATGCACTTAGTCCTACCCCATTCATTTTCACCCTTTTCAAAACAATTGATCCATGTTAAGTGTTTCCCCGGGCCTGCGGCAGCGTTATCCATTACTTCGAAAAGTTGAAGTTAACTCCGCCGGACAACCATCGGCCGGGCATAACGGCACCCAATAGGTCGCTATAATGCGTATCGAAGATGTTATCGAGCTGGACGAATGCACTCCAACGGCGATTGCCGGTGAAACAAGCCAGTTTCGTATTCAACACAAAATAGTCCTTTGTGATGCGTGCATTGATCCCCGAAGCCGCCTGCGGCGCGCGATCCTTATACACTCCGCTCACGCTTACCAGCACGGCCCTGTATCCATATTCGATGAAGAAGTTGGTCATGAATTTTGCATGTGATGAAATGTAGAAAGAAGGAATGGTATCGCTGCTCTTGCTGTCAAGCCATACCAGGCCAGCCCCTGCATAGAGTGAATGCCTGGCCCACGAACGATGATATTGAATATCCAGTTCGGCGCCGGTAGTATTCACTTCGGCTATATTCCTGGCAAGAGCATAGACGCCATTGGGAACGATATTATCCTTACGCGGTATGTCTGCATACGCAGTCGGTGCATAGTCGATGAGTTTTTTGTAGAAGCGTTGAAAAAAAGTTCCCGCGATCTTCAACTTCGAAGAGACGAAGTAATCCGCACCGGCCTCATAGCTGAAGGAACGTTCCGCTTCGAGATCCGGGTTACCAAGCTTACCGCTTGTA
>DATHKS010000406.1:0-5840 GCA_035488975.1 Chitinophagaceae bacterium
CTTCTCTTCATTGGGGGAAAAGAAAAATATCTCGAAGGTATGTGGCCAGCGGATTACTTCTTCCGCCGGCAATTATGGTTAATGGTATTCAGCATCTTCGATGTATTCGTATTGTTGTGGTTTGGCGATATACTGCTCGACTACGCCTGTCTCGGAATGCTGATGTTTACATTCCGGAGACTGCCTGCAAAAAAATTACTCATTGCGGCGGGTGTGTGTTTCGTGCTGATGATCGCAAGGGATAACCGTGATTTTTACCTGGAGAAGCAGTCGATCTCGGTGGGCGAACGCATCGCGGCAATAGATACGACGAAGACAAAACTCACACCGCGCCAGGAAGAGTTGTTGGGAAACATGACATCCTTCAAGGAAAATTCGACTCAGGAGAAGAAGCTAAAGCGGCATGAACGGTCCATCAGGATGACCACGGGAAGCTATGGCGATCTCTACGAATACAGGACGGGTTTCTACCTGCGCAATCTCTCCACCTATCTTTATCTCGGCATTTGGGATGTGGTCTTCTTCATGTTCCTCGGTATGGCCTTCTTCAAGATGGGCATCCTCACCGGCCAGGCGCGAACGCGTACTTACTGGATCCTTTGCATCATTGGACTGGGGATTGGATTGCCGCTGGCTTACCTGCGCATTCATCCGATGGCAGTCTATCACTTCAACTGGTTCGAATACACCAAGCATGTGCCCTTCCAGTTGTATGAATTATCACGGACCTTCCGTTCGCTCGGCATATTCGGGCTTATCATGCTGCTATATAAATCGGGTTGGTTCAAATGGTTCTTCTCACTCATGAGGCCGGTGGGACAGATGGCGTTCACCAATTACCTGGCGCAGTCGCTGCTGTGTGGCATCTTCTTCTATGGAGTAGGCTTCGGGATGTTCGGCAAACTTCACCGTCACGAGATCTACTACGTGGTAGGTGTTGTCTGGCTCATCCAGATAATCTGGAGCCATCTTTGGCTCAGGTATTTCACCTTCGGGCCGCTTGAATGGCTATGGAGAAGTCTTACTTATTGGAAGAGGCAGCCATTGAGGAAGGCATCCCGTACAGAATAGGATGAATTTATCTTAAAGTGTTTTACCGGGACCAAAAAGCGCCTGGCCAGCCCTGGTGCCGTTATGTATCTCATTGTCGACTGTTAGCCTGCCGTTGACAATCACATAGTGAAACCCCTTCGAATAGGCATGAGGCTTCGCATAGGTAGAGACATCGCTCACCTCATTCTCATCGAAGATCACGATGTCGGCGGCATAGCCTTCACGGAGAAGGCCACGATCCTTCAACTGAAATTTCTGTGCGGGCAGGGAAGTCATTCTGCGGACGGCCTCTTCGAGTGAGATCACTTTTTCCTCCCGGACATACTTTGCCAATACTCTCGCATTGGTGCCGTATCCTCGCGGATGTGGCATGCCTGAGTTGAATACCCTGATGCTGGCATCGCTTGCGAACATGTTGAAGGGATATTGCATGATCCGTTTCACATCATCTTCCGACATTCCATGAAACACGGCGCTTGCGCCACCATTCATCATGATATCCGTTACCGTCTCCGCTTCCGCCTTCACATTGTGTTTCCTTCCCTTCATCAGGTTGATGGCTTCAATGCTCTTGCCATTGTAGGAAGTGTCGGGTTCATAATTTGCAACGACGGCATAACTGAAATGTTTCAGTTTTCTTTTTTTCAACCGGCCGATCATATAATCCATCGCGTATTTCTTCAGCTCGGGACGCAAGAGCCTTGCCTTGATCGAATCCTGTCCATCGGCCAGTAATTCATCCGGCATCAACGTACTTATGGATGTACTGCTGGCGGTATAGGGATATTGATCGATGGTTACTTCGATCCCTTCGCGTCGCGCAGCCTCGATCATCGGGACGGTCTCCTTGCTGCGACCCCAGTTCTGCTGTCCGCTTAATTTGAAATGCGAGATCTCCACGGGAATATGCGCCTCCCTTCCTATCGTAAGCGCTTCGTTGATGGCCTGGATCACACTATCTCCTTCATCGCGCATATGCGACGAGTAAACACCTTTGTAAGCCGCGGCGATCGAGGCCAGGTCCACGATCTCGGGCGTCTTGGTGTAGGTACCGGGAATGTAGATGAGGCCGGTGGAAAGTCCCACGGCGCCATCCTTCATGGCCTTCTCCATGATGGCTTCCATTTGTTTCATTTCCGCAGGGGTTGCATCGCGGTTGGCGCGACCCATCACGGCCTTGCGGATATCATTGTGACCGATGAGCGTGGCTACATTGATCGATATTTTCAGGGAATCGATCCAGGAGAGATACTTTCCGATATCGGTATGGGAAGAACCACAGTTGCCGGTAATGCAGGTTGTAACGCCATCCATGATGAAATTGGTGGCCTCCGGGTTACGATCTTCGTCGCCCTCGAGGTGCGTGTGTACATCAATGAAGCCCGGCGCCACGATGAGTCCCTTCGCGTCTATCACTTTCTTTGCGTGCCCGGCTACAATGTCCCTGCCGATGCCGGTGATCTTTCCATCGCGAATGGCGATATTCCCGTAATACCAGCTGTTGCCGGTGCCATCGATCACTTTACCGTTGATGATGACGATATCGGGATCGCCTTGCTGGGAGAAGACCGAGAGAGGGATGAGGAGGACGAGGAGGATTAGGAGAACTTTCATTGACAGACGGGGATTTTGACGGGGATTTGGGGGGATTAATGGATTATTCGGAATAGACAAAGCCGGATTAAACGATTTAGATACATATCTTATAACTGGTTTAATAATTTCAGACGCCGTTTTGATAGGAAAACTGTCGAAGTTTTTATTAAAAATAAAATCCCTATCCACCTACATCCCCACATCCCCCAAATCCTTTGATCCCTTATTCGCATCGAATAAGGCCTGTGCCAGTCGACTCGAATGTTCAAATAGCGGAGTGCATTCACGATTGACGATTCACGATTGACGGTTTACGTCTCCCGCGCATCCCCGCTCCCGACAAACCACTGCTCCTTATTTCGAAAAAGCACATTGAACGTTGTCAGCGACCCATAGCAACGTGTGATATATTGCTGAAGATTCACTTTCTCTTCATCATTCAGTTTCTTATGACTATTGATGTTTTGTTCCAGTACCCGCAGGCGGTCGCGCAGCATGACCACCTTATGAAAGAAATCATCTATGGGAATCTCCTTTGGCTTAAGCGACTTGTCGGCCGGTTGTATCAATACCACGCCCCCCTGCCACCGGTCTCCCAATGGAACCGTTTCCGTGACCCCGCCCCACAGGCGTAATATTTTCAAAAGCGATCGCTCCACTTCGCTATGGGTTTCGATCTCTACCGTTACGTTCTCGGGTATGATCTCATCGAGGTTGATATCCGTCTTATCTATTTCTTTGATCCCATGATTGATGAAAGAGATGAGATACGTCGCGTATTTTATCCCGACGATCACCCCGGGACCATACTGCGTATGCTGCAATCGTGTGCCGATACCGAGAGTGGTCTGTTCCATGATGCGTTTTTTTTAGAAGAGATATTAATACTTCAAAATTAATGACCCGGCTTTCACTATATCCATTCTTTCACGATTTCTTTACAGCCATCTTTCCATGCTTCTTCATTACGATCCTCTTCCCGATCCTCATGCTGATTGGAATAAACAAAGGCATGTACACCGCCACCAGTACATTTAAAAAATAGGCCACCGGGATCATCGACAGGAAAACAGCCGGCACAATTAGAGAACGGAGCTTGGCAAGGCGAATTACCAGCGGGTCGATTGCCGGTACCGCCAGTTTATTTTTGGGATTGGAAATGCATTTCCATAGGAAATAGGTCATGAAGCCCGCCAGGCAAAAATTCATCACGTAGAATATCAACGGCACTTTCAGCTGCTTGGCATATAGGTCCTTTCCCGCATACTCACTGTAGAAACCGGTACTGAAGGGCATGAGAACTATGAAGAAGAGAAAGATGAGATTGAGCGTGATCAGTTTCTTGCTGAAGCTCGTCACATAACCAAACATCCGGTGATGGATGGTCCAGTAAAGACCGATCAGCATGAAGCTGACCAGGAAGCCAATGAATTTGGGGATCAGATGCCCGAGCTCGGAAAGCAGGACCTTGTCGGACACGCCCTCATGGATATCCGGTATTTTGATCTCGATGATGAGCAGCGTGATGGCAATGGCGAAGACCGCATCACTGAACAGGATCATGCGCTCTAACTGAAATTCCTTTCGTAGTTCGTTGTGTAGTTCTTGGCTCATAACAAAGTGTAATGAGCGGCAAATTAACCGTTCTTTCTTATTTGCTCAACACAAATACCCATTATCAGCGATCAGAACGCCCTGTTTTCCTGATCCATTCTCAGCGGATCGAAAGGAGGCAATCCTTTCTTATAGCGTTCGTAGGAGTCTTTGATATATTTCTGGAAGTCGTAGTCCCCACTGAGGATCGCAAATTCATACGACGGACGATAGACCAGCATGAAATTATCCAGCAGGTCGCCATCCAGCGATGTGAGGCGGCGCACCACGGCCTTGCTGAAACGGTGGTCCACGAATTTCTCCTCCTCTTGTGTCAACAATCTCCGCTGGAAGGAAAGCATGCTCTTATTTCTCCGGAATCGAAAGATGTTTATGATCTCGTCCAGATCGAAGCCCACGGCGCCGCCGTATTGCGATTGCCCCGTTACGGTGCTTAGTCCTGGTTTCCGGTAGTTGAAGATCTTCGCGTAATCCTCGCGGTTCTGCAGCGAGTCCTGTTTATAATTCCGCTGCCGGATCTTGACCTCCTTTAATATAGGTACGTTCACTTTCAATGAAATGTCGAAGGTGAGTGGGTTGGGCATTTTGAGCACGGCAAACCGCACGGTGGGCTTGTTCAGGTAACTGAACCAGATAGAATCCTTCTCGGCGACATCTATTTCATATTCGCCATAGGTATTGGTAACGGAGCCTTTGCCGGAAGTGGATTGAACAGTTACGAGTTCGAGGGGATAGGTGCGCGTACTGTCATACACCACGCCTCTTACTTTGTATTGGGCACACGCAGGTGTTGTTTTCAGGAAAAGGAGAAACAGGAGAATGAAGGGCGTATAAAGAAGTCTGCGGTGCAAATTCAGCGTTTGGTCCGGAAAGTAACGAAACAAAATGCAAAAGAGATTGTAAAGTGTGGCTCAGGCGGAAAGAATTTCGGCGATCACACGGGGATAATGTTCGTGTTCCAGTAAGTGGATCCGGTGTGCGAGCGTATCGGCCGTGTCGCCTGGCTGGATGGGGCAACGGGCCTGGAAAATGGCTGCGCCGTGATCGTATTGTTCATCTACATAATGTATGGTAATGCCGGTTTCCTTATCTCCCGCGGCCAGCACCGCCTCATGCACATTCCGGCCATACATGCCCTTGCCGCCATAAAGAGGCAGGAGTGCCGGGTGGATATTGACGATCCGGGAGGGATAGGCCTGGATGAGGGCGGTGGGAATTTTCCAGAGAAAGCCTGCCAGGACGATGAAATCTATCTGCTGCTGTTTCAATTCGGGGAGATAGGAATCGCCGCGGAAGAAGCGTTCCTTTTCAATAAGCAGTACGGGTATATTCTCGCGCTTCGCGATATCGAGTACGCCTGCGCCCGGTTTATTGCATATGATCAATGAGACCTTCACACTATCTGAACCCCTGAAATGATCGATGATCTTCTGTGCATTTGAACCCGCACCCGAGGCAAAGAGGGCAATAGAAGTGGGACGTGGTAACAGCCTCTCCCCATTTTTTGCATTTTTAATTTTTAATTTTGCATTTTTTCCTCTTATTCTCGCGCCCATTTTCCTCAAATAGCCCTTAAA
>DATHKS010000407.1:0-4134 GCA_035488975.1 Chitinophagaceae bacterium
TGCTTCGCGGGGTTGGCAACCTGGAAGAGGTTCGGGTGACATCCAGTTGACATCCAGTTGACATCCGGTTGACACCCAGTTGACACCTAGTTGACATCCCGGGCAACGGACAAGATTAGAAAACAAAACAGATTTCCCTCAATGGATTGGGGATTTGAAGGAATTGGGGGAAAGGTTGGGAGTGGTGTTGTAGTCGGGTTGCCAACCGCTTCGCGGGTTGGCAACCTGGAAGAGGCTCGGTTGACATCCGGTTGACATCCCGGATAATTTCATCGTCTTATCCTCCCCATTGCTATCTTTGCACCTCTTTTTTTATCCTTAAAACTTATTGTGGGGGGAACCAATCATGAAAGTAATGAAGTTTGGCGGCACCAGTGTGGGCAAACCGGAACGCATGCACCAGATACTAACACTGGTCACGAAAGACACGGAGCCGACCATCGTCGTTCTATCCGCCTTATCAGGTACCACCAACTCGCTCGTCGAGATAGGAGATAGTATTTCCCGCGGCGACCGCAGCGCCGCCAAGCAAAGCATAGATAAACTCGAAGCTCACTACCAGCAGTTCATCAAAGACCTCGTAAAGCAACCCGTCACCCTTGCAAAGGCGCAAAGCATCATCGCCGAGCATTTCGAGTTCCTCAATATCATCCTTAAGATCTCCTTCAGCGAGGCGCTCAGCAAAGACATTCTCGCACAAGGCGAATTGCTATCCACCAAGTTGTTCAGCATCCACCTGGAAGAACAAGGGATCGATCACCTCCTGCTACCCGCCCTCGAATTCATGACCATCGATAGCGACGACGAACCACAGATCGGTAGCATAAAAGTAAAACTGACCCAACTGCTGGAACAACACAAGGACAAAAAGATCTTCGTCACGCAGGGATATATCTGCCGCAATTCAAGAGGCGAGGTTGACAACCTCAAACGCGGCGGAAGTGATTATAGCGCATCGCTCATTGCAGCAGCTATAAACGCCACCGTGTGTGAAATATGGACCGATATCGACGGCATGCACAACAACGATCCCCGCGTTGTCAATAAGACACTGCCCGTAGAACAACTGAGTTTCGATGAGGCCGCTGAACTTGCATACTTCGGCGCCAAGATCCTGCATCCCGCGTCCATCTGGCCCGCACAGACCTATAAGATCCCGGTGAAGCTGCTCAATACCATGCAGCCCACCGCAAAGGGAACACTCATCACGCAGGAGGCGGGAAGCGTAGGCGTGAAAGCCGTAGCCGCGAAAGACAATATCATCGCCATCCGCATCAAGAGCAGCCGCATGCTGCTCGCCTATGGTTTCCTCAGAAAAATATTCGAGGTATTCGAGAAGTACCGTACACCCATCGATATGATCACTACCTCGGAAGTGGCCGTGTCACTCACCATCGACAACCCCACGCATCTGAAGGCGATCCTGAAAGAGCTCGAACCCTTCGGAACGGTAGAGGCCGAACACAACCAGTCTATCATCTCCGTTGTCGGCAACGAGATATCTCAGACCACCGATATCGTGAAGAAACTTTTCGGTTCCATCAAGAACATCCCCGTGCGGATGGTATCCTACGGTGGAAGTCCGCATAATATCTCGCTCCTCATTTCTGCCGAGCATAAGACGCAAATACTGCAGCAACTGAATAAGGGGATGTTTGGGTTGGAATAGACAATTTCGAATGTGCCAATTTGCAAATGTGCAAATGTGCCAATGATCCTAATTAGTAGACACATTTCGAATCGGAGCACGCTCAATTGGCATATTTACTAATTGGCACATTGGCTAATTCTTTAGTGTATTTCGATGAACAACATCTTTTACAACAGCGTCCAGTAAATCACGCAAACCGCTGCCGGCACGCTCAAATTATCCCACCCATTCAGGGTGACCAGTTCCGTTAATGCAGCTACTCCCGCAATGAACACTGCATAGAGTAATGCATGTGGTATATCAAAACGATTATTGCAATGCAGCCAGCAAAAGGAAACGGGTATTGCTGTGATGAAGAAGGCAAGAGCACCCACCAACGTTTTCTGCCCATTGAAAAAAGACCTCCCTGCATGCCCCCAGCGATGGCCGGCAATTTCCGCCGCCGTATCGGATACCGTTAACAACGAAATAGGAAGATAGAAGAACAGATCATCGTGCATTAATTCCGCCAGCAGGAAACATCCATATACCGGGATCGGGAAGATCACGCTTCCAATGGAGCGGCGTTTGGTCTGGTGAATGGATCCCAACCAACTCTTGCGATAGGATATCAGCAGCACCAGGAAGGAAATGACCGCCAGCGGCAGAAGCCACCAATGAGAATGGAAGAAGACCGGGAACAGGAGGCATATCAACCCGCCAGAGACATGCAGGAATTTTCGCGATTGTTCTGCCGGTAATCGCCAGCGCCGGTGAAGCAACTCCGCAACAACGATGAGGAACCCCAAAAGGCCGAGAAATAAAAGCAGCGATAATAGTTGTGGTTCCATACCGGTCGAAGTAATTTCAAGAAGAGAAATTACTCATTATATTGCAGTGCCGGAAAAATAAACGGCTACTGCCATTTGAAAGAACGATTCTGGAATATTCCCAATATACTCTCACTTTACCGGTTGTTGATCTTCCCGTTCGTTCTCTATCTTGTCCTTTCCCGCAGGGAATCATTATTCGTTGTATTCATTACCATTAGTCTCATTACCGATGTGGCTGATGGCATCATAGCAAGGGCATTCAACATGCAGACGAAGATCGGCGCCCGATTGGATTCATGGGCCGACATGGGGACCTTCATTTGTTCCTTTCTTGCCATCGGTCTCTTCAAATGGGAGGTTATGCGGCCTTACGCATGGTTCCTCGAATTATTCTTCGGAATATGGCTGCTATCCTATATAGTGGTATTTATAAAATTCAGGGGACTGATAGGACTTCATACCTATCTCTTCAAGATAACGGGCTATTTGCAAGGCGCCTTCATTCTTTGTCTCTTCCTTTTCGGCTTCTTCACCTGGTTTTTCTACATCGCGCTGGGGGTCGGCATCCTCGCGTGTGCAGAGGAGATCATCATCATCGCGCTACTTGATAAGCCCCGTATGAATGTGAAGGGCCTGTACTGGATCATCCGTGAAAAAGAACGATGATGCATGCCATTATCTATTATATCGGTTTTTTCATTGCACTCGGCGGCATCGGGATGGCAATAGCGAACCGGAAGGTGGATAGCGAGACCGCCCGCAAGCGTTGGCTGAAGTATTTCACTTATATACTCTTTACCGGCATCGTTATCGCCTCCATCTTTCTTCACTTCTTTCCATGGCTTAGCCTGTTGATCGTAATCATCACGGCAGTTGAATTGGTGCAAGTAGCACATGCAGCACCCGACGGTAGCATGGGTCATACTTTAGTTGTATTATTTCTCTTCGCCATGGCGGCGAGCGGTTTTATTTTTTATGCCTTTCATTTTACTTCCGCCTTTTTATTATTCATCTATTTCCAGGTGCTCGTGTTCGATGGTTTCTGCCAGGTATGCGGTCAATTGATCGGCCGTCATGCGCTGGTGCCGGGGATCAGCCCAACGAAAACCGTAGAAGGGCTGGCCGGTGGCTGGTTATTCTGTATTCTCGCGTCGCTGCTGGCGGCAGCATGGGTTGATTTTTCTCTTGTGAAGGCGGGACTTTACGGGTTGCTTACTGGTGGACTTTCTTTTTGCGGCGACCTGCTTGCATCCTGGTATAAAAGAAAAGTTAAAGTGAAGGACTATAGTAATTGGTTGCCGGGACAGGGAGGGTTTCTCGACAGGTTTGACAGTCTTATCATGACAGGATGCGTTTATTATCTACTCTATCTTTTTATTTAGCAAAGGATTTAGTACATTCATTCCAACTGGAGGCATGAAAAAAGTTGTTTACTGCATAAGTGGATTGGGCACGGACGAGAAGATCTTCTCTAACCTGGAATGCGACGGATATGAACTCCGGCACATTCCCTGGCTTCGTCCGCACAAGAATGAAAGAATTGAAGCCTATGCCATGCGGATGGGAAAGCATATCCATCACCAGTCGCCCATTCTCCTCGGTGTGTCATTCGGTGGAATGATCGGCATAGAGATCGCAAGGCAGTTGCCCGTGAAGAAGCTCATCCTCGTC
>DATHKS010000408.1:0-8749 GCA_035488975.1 Chitinophagaceae bacterium
GGCTGTGCATGGCCCATTGCCTTGTGCCGGGCGTAAAAATCCTTTAGCCTTTCACTGGTGATATGCATTGCTACTGCCTTATGCGGCTTTCCATCCTTTGGATAGTTGATAACCGTGGCCAACTGATTGCGTGGGATGAGAAATATATCGCCCGCAGTAAAAATATGAGTAGCGTCAGCCTGGATAATCTTCGTTTCGCCCGAAATGAACCACACCAGCATGTGATGCTCGAAGATCACCTCTGTCTTAAATAGACGGCCTTCATAATGGGAGAGCTTAATATCAGGTGTTATATATTTCGTTTCGAATTCCATGCGGCTAATATTCAATATCAGGAAACAGGAAAGGAGATATCCGTCATTTCTTCACTCAATGCCCACAATTTCCGTGCATTTTCAGCATCCACCGAGTAGGGTTTCACTCCTCTCAGGGATGAAGGGTTGTCGTAGTTGTGTTCTATGTTGCCCTCATCCAGTTCGGCGATATCGGCGTCCTCACAATATACGCCACCAATGTCGTTTAACTGTGGACTTGTGGCACACCATACCGAGGTAGCTGCGCCCTGTTCAACCGTCTTTAGCCTGGCCACCACTTCCGGGAAAATATCTCCGTTTGCATCATGAGTGCCCATTTGCTGAAATAAGGCCATGGGAGCCACACGGCCCAGGTCAGTACCATTTACCGATCCCGGATGAAGGGAGAACGCCCGCACGCCAAATGCCTTACCGCGATGATCCAGTTCTACTGCAAAAAGATTATTAGCTGTCTTGCATTGTCCATAGCCTTGCAATGTTTCGTATTCGCGATTCATGAAATTGGGATCATCGAAATTAAAAGATGCCATGTGGTGTCCGTATGAAGACACGTTAACCACTCTCGAACCGCTCGTTTTCTTTAATGCCGGCCAGAGCCTTGCCGTCAGTTGAAAATGCCCCAGATGATTGGTAGAAAGCTGGGATTCATAACCGCGTTTATCCCGTTGCAACGGCACCCACATGATGCCGGCATTATTAATAAGGATATGTAGTGTATCATTTGCAGAGAGAAATTTTTCTGCAAATGAATCGATGGACTTCGGCTCCATTAAATCCATCATCTCTATCGTTACATTCTCTATGTCTTTTAGGTTTCTTATGGCCTTGTTCAAGTCACGGGCCGGAACAATCACCCTTGCACCTGCTGCAACCAATGCTTTTACTGTCTCAAGGCCAATCCCGGCATAGCCTCCGGTAACGATGGCTGTTTTATGGCTAAGGTCAATTCCCTTTATCACATCATTGCCGGTCGATCCCGCGCCGAACCCGGAACCAATAGGTTTTTGTAAGGCGCCATTGTAGTTGTCTTTTGTGCTCATTTGATAAAATTTTTATAAAGCAAATGTAGAGAGCACCCGACGGGGCTGTTTTGTTCAAAACGTCAAATCACTTTGTTCAAAACGTCATTCTCCATTTGGATCAATCCTATAATAGCAGTTTTGCCTCAATGTAAAAATTATGCACTCCCGATTACGGGGTCTCACTTGAGCATTGAACATTGAATATTGAATATTGTCCGAAGGATTCCGGACTCCTTCGGAGAATATTTCAAATCGCCAAAACGACAAGGCCCCTTCTCAGGGGCCTCATCATCTTGAGATCTCTATGCTTACTGCTTAATGACATATCCGAAAACTCCATCCGCTTCATTTGCCGGTCCGGCAGAGAAGTATAATCTCTTCGAATCGATATTGGCAGTTGCGGGTGGAAAGGTAAGCGCCCACAATCCCTCGATCACGATGGTATGCTTGTGTGATTGAAGCTGGCCGAGATAGATGCCATCCTGCGAAAACACATTGATACGGCCATCGCCGAAGTTGCCAACAAGAATAACCGGATCCTTTGGATCATGTTTGCCGCGCTGAAGATCGCTCTTGTCGCCATAGCCGCCCTCATCATCATTTCCATCCCCCATATCGTTATCCTCGAGGAAACTACCCGGCGCCATCGTCACACCCCAGGGAATGTTCAGTGTACCGCGGGAAGCAAACCGCTTCAGGAAGGTGCCGTCCGTCTTGAATACGCTTACATATCCATTGCCGGCACCACTGACGCCGTGTCCATCGTCTCCCAAAACCGCATACATCACGAACAGGTAGTCACCAACCGCCTGGATATTGTAGGGTGAATATTTAGCCGGCAATGAAGGATCAACGAAAGGCATACTTACAAGGTTGAACGCCGTATCCCAGACGACGATCCTCGATTTGCCAAAGTTTGCGCCATAGATGAAGTTGCGGCCCCCATTTGATGCGATGGCCAGCCCGGTAAAACTCGCTCCGGCCGGAGCCTTGATGCGTTTAGCATTGTTGCCGGATGCCCCGTTCCAACCCGACAATACGCCATCGAAGCTTGTGAAGAGAAACGCAGAT
Source organism: Chitinophagaceae bacterium (assembly GCA_035488975.1). GTDB lineage: Bacteria > Bacteroidota > Bacteroidia > Chitinophagales > Chitinophagaceae > DATHKS01. Next base: position 2,408 of record DATHKS010000408.1, read on the forward strand.
GGACCGTTCGCCAGGTTGAAGCCCTTCCCGCTGCTGAATACAATTCCACAGGGAAATCCATTGATCGAATCGGTGGGGGTAGGAATGTTTACTCCCTGTCTGGCAATGCCGCCCTCCGAAGTGTAGAGTTCGCTGACATGCCCGCCTGCAGAATTTACCCACGCGATGCCGGTAGGAGACCACGCGATGCCGAAGGCGTTTATGAGAGTTGGGTCAATAGTGAGAGGGGCATATTTTGAGTTATTCGCGACAAGATTCACCTGCTTGAAATCCTTCAGGTCTTTTACGTCGACGTTGGGCTTTTTGCATCCGATGGCCAGCGCCATCGCCGTTGCCGCCACAAGGATCATTTTCTTTCCCGGTCGCGTGACAACATCCTTTACATTCTTGGTGTTCATGCTAAGAAATTTTTTAGGTTAATATTATTTGATGAAGCAACGCATTGCGCATGGATTCAAGACAAACATACTTGAGCCCGAAGGGGTGTTAAGGGACCGTCTTCCGAGCGACTTGATTTATCTTCCCAATGAACAGGGTGAGGTACCGAAGACAATTTGACAATTTGATAATTTGGCAATTGGGCGTGCTACGATACAAAAAAACTTTCCTGGTTAGGATCATTGGCACATTGGCTAATTTGCTAATTGGCACATGATCGAATTGCCAAATTATCAAATTGTCTTCCTTCGTGCCCCTTTGTGCTCTTTGTGTCTTAGTGGTTCAACAAAAAGAAAACCCCGGCAGGCATGCCAGGGCTACTTTGATTTGGTGGAGAGTTGAGAGCGGAGAGTGAATGATTCTGTTACTGTTACTGTTCTGATTACGAAGATCTTTATTGAGTACTCTTATCGAGTCAATGTTTCAGCGTTTTTTGGGAGATCCGGCCTGGTGATGAAGAAAGGAAGTCCAGTGATTTTACTGGAACGAAGTGTGGCATTCATCATAAGGTGCGGATCAATTACTATGTAAAGATAATAGCAGAAAATACGTTCCTGCAATAGGAAAACTACTATCTACATTGCAGTAATTACTTAACTGGCTGATGGACAATTAAATCTTCTGAAAAATATTTTTTTGGCCCTTCATCCCATTAATACAATAGCTCTACAATGGCCCGGAACACCCTTCCCGGACATTTTCCCCAACCTGTTAATAACTCCGAATCGCGACCTCGCAGGCCGTTTTAGTATATTTGCCAGATTGTGAAGACTTACCGGTCTTCGGAAACGTCGAAAGGCGTCTCTAAACCCATAACTATTAAAAATCAGGCCCCCAACCGGGTGCCGTGACTATGGCAAAGGAAAAAGAAGCGAACCTCTTCGACTATACGGAAGACAGTATTAAGTCACTCGACTGGAAAGAACACATCCGCCTCCGCCCCGGAATGTATATCGGCAAACTCGGCGATGGCTCTTCCCCCGACGACGGAATTTATGTCCTGGTAAAGGAGGTCCTGGACAACTGCATTGACGAATACACCATGGGCTACGGTAAGACCGTCGAATTGACCATCGAGGGCAGGGAGGTCACCATTCGCGACTATGGCCGCGGTATCCCGCTCGGGAAAGTAGTGGACGTGGTCAGCAAGATAAATACCGGTGCGAAATATGATAGCAAGGCATTCCAGAAATCCGTTGGACTAAACGGCGTTGGTACCAAGGCCGTGAATGCGCTCAGCCATTACTTTAAGGTAACGGCCGTGCGGGAAGGGAAGGAGAAGACGGCAGAATTCCAACGGGGCGTCCTGGTGAAGGATCATAAAGAAGCAAAGACTACGGAAGAGAACGGAACACGCGTCACATTTACCCCCGACGAAACCGTGTTTAAGAATTTCAAGTATCATTTCGAATTCCTTGAGAACCAGATATGGAACTACTGTTTCCTCAATGCGGGAATGAAGATATTGTTCAATGGAAAGAGTTTCGTCAGTAAGAACGGGCTCCTGGATCTCCTTCAGCGCAAGACGAACGAGGATGAGATCCGTTACCCCATCATTCATATGAGCGGCGACGATATCGAAGTCGCCATTACACATAATAATGACTACGGTGAAGACATCTATAGCTTTGTAAACGGCCAGCACACCACACAGGGCGGCACGCACCAGCAGGCATTCCGCGAGGCCTATGTGAAGACGATCCGCGACTTCTATAAGAAGGACTACGATGCCTCCGATATAAGGACGGGTATTGTGGCGGCTATTTCCGTGCGGGTCGTAGAGCCCGTATTCGAATCCCAGACCAAGACAAAACTCGGTTCGGTGAACGTGGATCTGAATGGTCCAAGCATGAAGCAGTTCATGAATGATTTCTTCGCCAAGGAACTCGATAATTTCCTTCATAAGAACCCTGCGATCGCTGACGCCATGAAGAAACGGATCGAACAGAGCGAGCGGGAGAGAAAGGAGATGGCCGGCATAAAGAAACTCGCGAATGAACGGGCGAAAAAAGCGAATCTTCACAATAAGAAACTACGCGATTGCCGCTTTCATCTGAATGACGATTTACCCTCCAAGGGAAAGGAAGAATTCATTGCGAAGCAGAACGAGACGACCATTTTTATTACGGAAGGCGATAGCGCAAGCGGCTCGATCACCAAGTCGAGGAACGTGGAGACACAGGCCGTATTCAGCCTTCGCGGAAAGCCACTCAATTGTTTCGGCCTTACGAAAAAGGTGGTGTATGAGAATGAAGAATTCAACCTGCTTCAGCACGCACTGAACATAGAAGAAGGTCTCGAGGGCCTTCGCTTTAATAATATTGTGATCGCCACCGATGCTGACGTGGATGGGATGCACATCCGGTTATTGATCATGACCTTCTTCCTGCAGTTCTTTCCCGACCTGGTCAAACATGAGAAGGTATATGTATTGGAGACGCCCCTTTTCCGTGTGCGGAACAAACAGGAGACGATCTATTGTTTCGATGAGGCGGAGAAGCAGGCTGCCATTAAAAAACTGGGTATCAAACCGGAGATCACCCGGTTCAAGGGTTTGGGAGAGATCAGTCCGTCCGAGTTTGCTCAATTCATCGGTACAGACATGCGCAAACAGTTAATGAGGCTCGAGCAAGGCGATCATATCCAGCAGTTACTCGAATACTACATGGGCAAGAATACCATGGAAAGGCAGGAGTTCATCATCGGCAATCTCAGGGTGGAAATCGATAAGGCGGAAGCATAATCTTTCATTGGAATGACCAAGCTCGACATCATACGAAAATCAAAGTCGTTGTTCATGAAATGGCGGCTTCACGGACTGGTAGAACCTTTTACCGGCCTGCTGCAAAATGCCATGTACATGTCGAAGCTCAGCAAATGGCGGAGACAGACGGCCGTCACAGGGTATAACGATTGGTACCAGGGCGACTGGGACTACAACCGCCGGTTGAAATTATATGAGGCTGTGAGCAAACAGGAGGGATTGTCTGATTTACCAATGGACTACCTCGAGTTCGGCGTTTGCGGCGGACTCTCTTTCAATTGGTGGCTTGCACACAATAGTAACGCCGGATCACGTTTCTACGGATTCGATACGTTTGAAGGACTGCCGGAAGACTTCGGGCCCTTCTCGAAGGGATCTATGGCTGTTGCGCTGGAATCGCTGAACATCAACGACAGCCGCGCCAGTTTTTACAAGGGATTGTTCCAGGACACACTGATCCCTTTTCTCGAGCAATACAGAAACGGCCCCCGGAAGCTGATTCATATGGATGCCGATATATTCAGCGCAACCCTGTTTAGTCTCTCGCAGTTGTACCGCGTGTTGAATGATGGCGATATCATACTGTTCGATGAGTTCGCCGTTCCGAAGCACGAGTTCAAGGCATTCAAGATCTTTACAGAAAGTTTTTATGTGAAGTACGAGGTGATCGGCGCCGCAAACAATTATTTATTCTTAGCTGTGAAAATAAAAAAGTGATGATTCATATCGTTTTTAATGAAATGGAGGTTTCCCTGATGCAGAAGGTCATCGAACTCGATGAAAGCCTCTCCGGCGATGTAGTACAGATCAAAGATGATTTTGCCGTTGGCCCGCTGGCAGACCTGGATACGGAAGAGGGCTGGAATGCGAGAGTGGAATGGTGGAGGCGCCTGCTGCACGGTTCCCCCTATGGCGACCAGCTTGCCGGCAGTTTCGACGACAGGATCACCGTAGCGGGGATAATAGAGAAATTGAGTGCGGATAAAGATGAGCAGGTCTGGATATGGATGGGGCAGAACCAGCATGATGTAACCGGCTACTTCTGGCTCATGCCACAGTTGAAGGAATTCCAGGGGCAGGTCATGATCCTCTACATGAATAATCTTCCTTTCATCAATGAGAAGGGACAATTATTTTATCCTTCTTGGCTGCACGAGATACAGCCGAAGGAATTTACCAAGGCAAAGAAATTATGCAGACCGATCACGCTGAGTGAATTCGAGACGGATCCTGACGAATGGAAGAAGATCGCAGGGGAGAATGCTGCCGTGCGGATGCTCGAGGGTGGAAAGAAGATCGCGGGAAAGGAAGAAACGTTTTACGACAATGAACTGCTGAAGAACCTTACTTCCGACTGGCAGAAGGCGACAAGGGTGCTAAGCAATACACTCAACCGGATGAAGATAAAGACGGGCGATGTGTTCCTGATGTGGCGAATGAAACAGCTGATCGCGGAACAACGCATTGAGACAACCGGCGATCTTTCGAAAGGATGGAAGGATTTCGATGTCAGGTTACCCGGTTCACGGCAACAACAGGCAGCGGTAACAGAAGAAGCGGTACAATAAGTAATACTATTAAACAGATGAGCGCAGCAAAAAACAAATTGACCGATATCCAGAATAATGACAGTGGCTTGCACGGTCAGTATAAGACCTGGTTCCTCGACTATGCCTCCTACGTCATACTCGAGAGGGCGGTGCCTGCGATAGACGACGGACTTAAGCCCGTGCAACGACGTATCCTCCATGCCATGAAGGAAATGGACGACGGGCGTTACAACAAGGTGGCCAATATCATCGGGCAGGCGATGCAATATCACCCGCACGGCGATGCCTCGATAGGAGATGCGCTGGTGAATATGGGGCAGAAGGACCTGCTCATCGACACGCAGGGCAATTGGGGCGATGTCCGTACCGGCGATGATGCAGCGGCGGCGCGATATATCGAAGCAAGGCCAAGCAAGTTTGCATTGGAAGTGGCCTTCAATCCAAAGACCACGGAATGGCAACTCAGCTATGATGGCCGAAAGAATGAACCCGTCACTCTCCCAATGAAATTTCCGCTGCTGCTGGCGCAAGGCGCCGATGGTATTGCGGTTGGTCTTTCCACCAAGATATTGCCACATAATTTCTGCGAACTGATCGAGGCGTCGATAAAGCATCTCCGCGGTAAAAAATTCGAACTGTTTCCTGATTTCATGACCGGTGGTATGGTTGATGTGGCGGACTACAACCAGGGAAAACGAGGAGGGAAGGTCAAGGTGAGGGCGCAGATCGAGGAGATCGATAAGAAGACATTAGCGATCCGAAGCGTTCCTTACGGTGTTACAACGTCGCAGTTGATGGATTCCATTGTAAGAGCGAATGACCAGGGGAAAATAAAGGTCAGGAAGGTGACAGATACCACCGCGGCATTGGTCGAGATACTTGTCGACCTCGCGCCCGGGATTTCTCCCGATATTACGATCGACGCTCTCTATAAATTCACCGATTGCGAAATATCGATATCACCGAATGCCTGCGTGATCGTCGGCTTCAAGCCACAATTCCTCGGCGTGCAGGAGCTCCTTCGCATGTCGGTTGATAAGACCAAGGATCTGCTGGAGCAGGAACTTAGGATCAGGCTCGGAGAGCTGCAGGAGAAATGGCATTACACCTCATTGGAGAAAATATTCTTCGAGGAAAAGATATACAAGGAACTTGAAAAGAAACATGAGACCTGGGAAAAGGTGTTGGATGGCATCGACAAGGCATTTGTTCCGTTCAAGAAACAACTGAAGCGCGAGATCACGCGCGAAGACATCATCAAGCTGACGGAAAAACCGGTGCGCCGGATCTACCGCCTCGACATAGATGAACTGAATGCACAGATAAAGGGGCTCGAAGGCGAGATCAAACAGGTGAAACACGACCTGGCCAACCTGGTGGATTATGCCGTTTCCTACTATGAGAACCTATTGAAGAAATATGGAAAGGGAAGGGAAAGGAAGACCGAGATCAAACAGTTCGAGATCATCGAAGCCAAGCAAGTTGCAATAGCAAACATAAAGTTATATGTGAACAGGGAAGAGGGCTTCATTGGAACGAGCCTGAAGAAGGATGAATTCGTGCTGGAGTGCTCCGACCTGGATGATATAA
>DATHKS010000409.1:0-5176 GCA_035488975.1 Chitinophagaceae bacterium
CCCCATGGTGGTGGAGAAATAAAACAGCATGAAGAAGCTGATGGCGGCAATGAGAGGTGTGCCCAGCCCGCCTTTGCGGATGATGGATCCGAGCGGCGCCCCAATCAGGAAGAGCACCAGGCACGAAAGCGAAAGAACGATCTTGCGATGCCATTCTATCTTGTGCTTCCGCAGTATCCGCTCTTTTTCCTTCAGGGATGTCTGTGTACTGGTAAGACTGATCTTCATGGACGAAGCCTCGCCGACCGCCTGCTGGAATACGACGTTGCTGGCCGAATCGGGTAACAAATCATTAAGGCTCTTTGCCGCGAGAAAGAGGCTGTCTTCCCTTCTCTGGCGAATGGAATCCCGCCGGTGCCGCACGCTATCGGCCACCACCGGGGCCTTCACTTGTTTCACGTTTGTGCTATCGTACTGTTTCGTAAAGGTCAGCGAGGCATACAACGGCCCCTGCAGCAGGTTCCTTATTTTTCCATTCTCCTTCTTGATGGAATCGATGGCAATATTCAGCTGACGTATGCTATACACCCTTTCATTGTTCTTATTGACGCTGTCGGGGGTCTGCATGAACAGGAAGGCGCTCAGGTCGAGTTGCTTCTTGTATTCTTTGAAGCGAAGGCGTATATAATCCGATTGGCCGCTGGCATTGGCATCCTTGCCTCCATCCTGGTAGCGCCAGCCGTCCTTGAGGTTGAATTCGAGATAACGCTTATCGTCGGAGGCCTTCATGACCCCACTCTTCGCGATGATGAAATTGTCCTGCAGGTTATTCCCTTGTTCATACACGATCACATCGCGGATGATGCTGTCATTGGGTTCCTTCGTTCCTATCTTGATCGCGAAGCCATTGATGCGGTCGTAGAATACTCCTTCATTGATGGCGAAGGCGGGCTTTGCATACACGATATCGGAAAGAAGCGTCCTCGACTTGAGATACGCGACGGGAATGACATAATTGGAGAACAGGAAGGCGATGCCGCTAATGAAGATCGAGATGATGAACAGCGGGCGCATGAAACGCAGCAATGAGATGCCGGATGATTTTATGGCTACGAGTTCGAAACTCTCTCCGAGGCTTCCGAATGTCATGAGCGATGACAACAAAACGGCGAGAGGAAGCGCCAACGGAATCAGAACGGCGCTCTGGTACCAGATAAACTTCAATACCACATCCACTCCCAATCCTTTGCCGACGAAATCATCTATGTACAGCCAGAAGAACTGCATGACGAGAACGAGCAGGGTAATAAAAAAGGTGGCGATGAAGGGACCGATAAAGGCTTTGACAATGAGTTTATCTAACTTTTTGAACACTTATCTTTAAGTTATGGATGCAGCAAAAATAAGGCTTTCACCAGAGGAGGCGGAACTTGTTATGCGGGCCGATGTTATTTTAACAAAGAACCGCATTATCCAGAAAGCAATGGTATTGCTCGGCGGCCTCCAGGAGAAACAATGGGATGTGCTGGCGGCAAACGAAGACCATCTGCCGGGCCTGAATGCATTGCCGGGCAAAATATCGAAGGGAGAGAATTACAAGGGGCTGCCCTATCTCGTATTGGATCAGCCGAGGATCTTTGAGAAGGAAGATATCCTGGCGATACGCACGCTCTTTTGGTGGGGGAATTTCTTCAGTACCACATTGCAACTCTCCGGCAGGTATAAGATGCAATACGAGGAGCGAATACTTTCGAATCTCGATGAACTGAAGGAGGAGGATTTTTCCATTTGCATCAACGACGAGCAATGGGAATATCACTTCGAGGAAGGAAACTATACTGCGCTCCGGCAACTCGATGCATCGCACACAAGGAAGATGATCAGGGAGAAACCCTTCATCAAACTGGCAAAGAGAACCGGCCTCGATCAATGGGAAACATCGGAAGAGAAATTACTGGACATCTTTACCCGCTTCATCCGGGTGCTCGGAGACTAGTTGCCGAGACGGTGAAAGAGATCCTTGACCTGGTGATCCCATAACAGGCTCTGGTCTTTGATATCTTTCTTTTCTGCAAAGTCTTTTACAACGAGGATAGTCTGATTGGTGATCTCCGATTTCTCAATGCTGAATTCGAAATACTCGCCTTTAGGAGCTTCCATCCAACGGAAACGGATAAATTTATCGTCTTCGCTTTCCAGTACTTCTGCTTTATCGAAAGAACCATTCCAGCCAAAATAGAAAACGCTATCCCTTTCATCTACTTTATCTGCAAACCATTCGCCGAGGCCTGCTGGGGTGGAAAGAAACTCGTATAATATGGACGGGGAACACCTCACGGGGAACTCCAAAGTATATAATTGCTTGCTCATCTTCATGTATTAAAATCCCTCTATGGCTTGCAATAATAAAAAATAAATCAACCTTTCAAAGTAATTTCTGGTTTATTTTTCCCTTTATTTCAAATAAAACCAAACTTGGGAAATAAAACGTATATCAACACGTTACAATAGAGCAAAATTTTTTTGGCATGACGCCAGTTTAGACCTAAATTGCTTTGAAGTCCAATACTTTCTGAAGACTGAGAGAAAACCGTGATGGGTAATTTTAAAGGCTAACCTAACCAAGTTTCGCAATTCACAACCCTTAAAATAACCGTCTAAAACCAAACCTATGAGCATGCGACAGTTGAAGATCACGAAGTCTATTACGAATCGTGAGTCTCAAAGCCTGGAGAAGTATCTCCAGGAAATCGGCAAGGTCGAATTAATCACTCCGGAAGAGGAGGTTCGACTAGCCGCTCTCATCCGACAGGGAGACCAGCGCGCCCTCGACCGCCTCACCAAGGCAAATCTCCGTTTCGTTGTTTCAGTGGCCAAGCAGTACCAGAACCAGGGGTTATCACTTCCTGATCTGATCAATGAAGGCAACCTTGGACTTATCAAGGCGGCCCAACGTTTCGATGAAACAAGGGGTTTCAAGTTCATTTCCTACGCTGTTTGGTGGATCCGCCAAAGCATCCTGCAGGCGCTTGCCGAACAATCCCGGATCGTTCGTCTGCCCCTGAACAAGGTAGGCCTCACAAACCGCATCCAGAAGGCCTTTTCAACCCTGGAGCAGCAGTTCGAAAGAGAGCCATCCGCCGAAGAGCTGGCCGAGCTGTTGGAAATGGACCTGGAAGAAGTAACTGCCACACTGGGTATTTCCGCCCGCCACGTGAGTATGGATACTCCGCTATCCGAAGGAGAGGACAATACACTGATGGATGTACTGGAAAATCCAAATGCAGAGAAGACCGATGGTGAACTGGATCACACACAGTCATTGAAGACCGAGATCGACCGCTCGCTGAAGACATTGACTGAAAGACAAAAAGAAGTGATCTGTTATTTCTTCGGGATCGGGGTAGATCACCCAATGAGTCTTGAGGATATCGGAGAACGTTTCAACCTGACACGAGAACGGGTACGGCAGATCAAAGACAAGGCCATCACCAAACTCAGAACCACTAATCGTTGTAAACTATTAAGAACTTATTTAGGCTAATGAAATAAAAACTCTACACTTTTTAAATTTAAAAGTCAAAATTCAAAAGTAAAAAGGGCCTCCGTCATATGGGTCCTTCTGCTGCTGATTTTTGACTTTTTATTTTTACTTTCTTCAACCACGGGGGACACAAAGAAGGCACAAGGGACACAAGGATATTCCTGTCAAAGGACACCCTTTTGACTTTTTACTTTTGAATTTTGAATTTACCCCCGCTGCGTATCTTTGCACCCTATGTTTAACAGCCTGCAGGAAAAACTGGAAAGCGCCTTTAAGAATCTTAAGGGCCAGGGAAGGATCACGGAATTGAATATCGCGACCACGGTAAAGGAAATACGGCGTGCCCTCGTGGATGCGGACGTGAACTACAAGATCGCAAAGGAATTCACCGACCGCATCAAGGATAAGGCGATGGGTGAGAAGGTCATCAATGCCATCAGTCCCGGCCAGTTGATGACTAAGATCGTGAAGGATGAATTGACCGGCCTGATGGGAGGCGAAGAAGCGCCGTTCAACGCGAAGGGGAATCCAGCCATTATACTCATTGCCGGCCTGCAGGGTAGCGGTAAGACCACCTTCAGCGGAAAGCTGGCAAACTTCCTGAAGACCAGGAAAGGCCTGTCCCCCATGCTGGTAGCAGCCGACGTCTATCGCCCGGCAGCCATGGAGCAATTGAGGGTGCTGGGTGAGCAGATCGGGGTGGACGTATATCTCGAGGCGGAGAACCAGGACCCGGTTTCCATTGCCCAGAATGCGTTGAAGGAAGCGCGGAGCAAGAACAAAAATGTATTGATCATAGATACGGCCGGCCGCCTTGCCATCGATGAGGTGATGATGACCGAGGTAGCGAACATAAAGAAGGCGCTCAATCCCACCGAGATACTCTTCGTGGTGGATAGCATGACGGGCCAGGATGCGGTGAATACGGCCAAATCGTTCAACGACAGGCTGGATTTTACCGGCGTCGTCCTCACAAAGCTAGATGGAGATACGAGAGGTGGGGCCGCACTTTCCATCAAATACACGGTTAACAAGCCCATCAAATTCGTGAGCAGCGGGGAGAAAATGGATACGCTCGATGTATTCTACCCGGAGAGAATGGCGCAGCGTATCCTCGGGATGGGAGACATTACATCCCTGGTGGAGAAGGCGCAGGAGCAGTTTGATGAGGAACAGGCGAAGAAACTGGAGAGCAAGATCCGGAAGAACAAATTCGACTTCGCAGACTTCAAGATGCAACTCGAACAGATCAAGAAAATGGGCAACATGAAGGATCTGATGAGTATGATACCCGGGATGGGAAGCAAGATCAAGGACCTGGATGTGAACGAGGACTCCTTAAAGGGAATCGAGGCAATGATCAATTCCATGACACCGGCCGAGAGGGGTAATCCAGACCTGATCAACGGCACCCGCCGCAAACGCATTGCCGCCGGCGCGGGAAAGGATATCAGCGAGGTAAATGCCTTTATGAAGCAATTCGAGCAGATGAGAGACATGATGAAAGGAATGAATAAGATGAATATGTTTGGGAAGATGATGCCAGGGAGGAAATGATGAAATCCGCGAGAAGTTTACCGAAGCAATTCAAAATTCAAAAGTAAAAATTCAAAAATAGACCCTGGTAGATTAGGAAGTTAAAAACCTGCCGGGTAGTGTATATTTTTGAATTTAACTTTTGAATTTGAGGGG
>DATHKS010000410.1:0-6425 GCA_035488975.1 Chitinophagaceae bacterium
TGCATGAGCTCCGCCTCCAGTGTAAATCCATCATTGACCTACATGGCGCTCACAGCTAGGGCTGCAGACTTTGCGGTCAAAGAACTGAACAAACAAAACCTGTAGTCTATGTCCGACAGCACACACGTCAATTTGAATACCCGCGCCGAAGCGCTCAATACCTATGACGCCATCGTCATCGGGTCGGGCATCAGCGGCGGCTGGGCGGCAAAGGAACTGTGTGAAAAAGGATTAAAGGTCCTGATGCTGGAGCGAGGCAAGAACCTCGAACACATCAAGGACTACAAGACAGCGAATAAAAATCACTGGGATTTCGAACACCGGGGAAGGACAACTGCACAGCAGCGAAAGGACTATCCCGTCATTCACCGCGGTTGGGCAGCCGCCGAGGCCGTCATGGACTCGTGGACGAATGAAAAAGATTCTCCCTATACCGAGGTCAAACCCTTTACCTGGTGGAGAAGCTACCAGATGGGCGGACGCTCGCTCCTTTGGGGCCGTCAGAGCTATCGCTGGAGTGATTTCGATTTCACCGCCAATGACCGCGAAGGCATCGCCATCGATTGGCCGATCCGCTATAAGGACATCGCGCCCTGGTATGATCATGCAGAAAAATTCGCCGGCATCAGCGGCTCTCTCGAAGGACTCGCTCAATTGCCGGATGGCCAGTTCCTCCCCGCAATGGATCTCAACATAGTGGAGAAGGATGTGGCCGCACGGATCAAACAGCAATATAAGGGAACGCGTCACCTGATCATCGGGCGTGTGGCGAATATCACCGTCCCGCACGATCAACGCCCCGGCTGCCAGTATCGCAACCGCTGCTGGGAAGGATGTCCCTTCGGCGGATACTTCAGCACGCAATCGTCTACGCTACCCGCGGCCATGAGAACGAATAATCTTACGGTGCGGCCGTTCTCCATTGTAACAAAACTCATCTACGATAAAGACAGCCGCAAGGCTACCGGCGTGGAAGTATTGGATGCCGAAACGAACAAGACCTATACATTCAATAGCAAGATCGTCTTCGTGAATGCCTCTGCCCTGAATTCTACCTGGGTATTGTTCAACACTGCAACAGATATCTGGCCCGGCGGCCTCGGCAGCAGCAGCGGGGAACTGGGACATAATGTAATGGATCATCATTATAATCTCGGCGCCAGCGGAACAGTCGAAGGATTCGAAGACATGTACACCTACGGCAGAAGACCTAATGGATTCTATATACCGAGATTCGCGAATCTCTTTGACGATAAACGAAACTACCTCCGCGGATTCGGATACCAGGGCAGTGCAAGCCGGCAGGGATGGTCGAGAGAGATCGCGGAAATGAATATCGGCGGCGATTTCAAAGAAGCGCTGACCGAACCAGGCAGCTGGACCATTGGCGCAACCGGCTTCGGGGAAATTCTGCCGGATCATGAAAATAAGATCACGCTCGACAAGAACAGGAAGGATAAGTGGGGATTGCCGGTGCTATCGATGGACGCAGAACTGCGGGACAATGAACTTAAAATGCGGAAGGATATCGTCTCCGAACTGGTGGCGATGCTGGACACTTCCGGAGTGAAGAATATAAACACCTACGACACTGGTCATGCGATCGGTCACGGCATTCATGAAATGGGAACCGCCAGGATGGGCAAGGACCCGAAGACTTCCGTGTTGAATTCGAATAACCAGGTCTGGGATGCGAAGAACGTATTCGTCACCGACGGAGCGTGCATGGTTTCCTCTTCCTGCGTGAATCCATCGCTGACCTATATGGCGCTGACTGCAAGGGCCGCAGACTTTGCCGTAGGAGAATTAAAGAATAGAAATATCTAACTATTTTATAAGGATACTAATAAAAACTATAAACACTTTCATATGGAACGCAGAGAACTTTTAAAAATGATCGCGGTCTTGACCGGCACCGCCTTCGTCGGTGGAGAAGTATTTCTTTCGGGGTGTAAGAACGCGTCGAATATTGGCGGGGCTGTGTTTACTGCCGAAGACATCGCGTTCATGGACGAAGTGGGTGAGACGATCCTGCCGAAGACAAAATCGCCCGGCGCAAAAGATGCAGAGGTAGGCAAGTTCATGACGGTTATGATAAACGATTGTTATGACGATGCCGACCAGAAGATCTTCCATGAGGGCCTCCGCAAACTTGACGATGCATCCGAGAAGATGAACAATACCAGTTTCATGAAGGCTACTCCCCAGCAGCGCCACGATCTCCTGGTGAGCCTGGACAAGGAAGCAAAAGAGCAGCGAGCCGCCTTCGATAAGGAACAAGCGGAAAAATCCAAGGGCGTACCGGCATACAAGAAAGAAAAGATGTCGCCGCATTATTTCACCCTGCTGAAACAACTTACCCTGCTTGGGTTCTTCACTTCCAAACCCGGGGAAACGGAAGCGCTGCGCCATAAACCCATTCCGGGAAAATATGATGGGGCTTTCCCTTACAAGAAAGGCGACCGTGCCTGGGCCGAATAGAAATTCATTATTCACACTATAAACCACACTATCACCGATGAATTATAAAAGAAGAGATTTTCTCCGGCTCACAGGCAACCTGGCCGCCGGTATCGCGATCGCTCCCATGGCATGTAAACTCATGTCCAAAGAGGATGCTGAAGAAGCAAAGAAGCTGAAGGCTTTCGGACTGCAATTGTATACGCTCCGCGATGATCTTCCAAAAGATCCCGCAGGCATACTCAAGCAAGTGGCCTCATTCGGTTACAAACAGGTGGAGGGTTACGAAGGGCCGCTGGGAATATTCTGGGGAATGGGTAATACCGGCCTCAAGAAATACATGGACGATCTCGGTATAACGATGATCTCCAGTCACTGTGATATCAATAAGGATTTTGAAAAGAAGGCGGCGGAAGCGGCGGCCATTGGCATGAAGTGGCTGATGTGCCCTTACAAGGGACCGCAGAAGAAACTGGACGATTTCAAGAAGTTCGCCGAGGAATTCAACCAGAAGGGTGAGATCTGCAAGAAGAATGGCATTCGGTTCGCCTATCACAACCACGATTATTCCTTCAAGGAAATAGATGGGCAATTACCACAGGATGTAATGATGACGATGACGGACCCCAATCTCGTCGATTTTGAAATGGATATGTATTGGGTGATCACTGCCGGTCAGGATCCCGAAGCGTGGCTGAAGAAATACAAGGGAAGATGGAAACTGGTTCACGTGAAGGACCGTACAAAGGGAGCCACGGAGGCCGCCGATTCCTGCACGCTCGGCCAGGGAAGCATCGACTATCCCAAGATACTCAAGACGGCAAAGAGCAACGGCGTAGAATATTATATCGTAGAACAGGAAAAATATACCGGCACAACACCACTTCAGGCATCGGCAGATGATGCAGTGTATATGAAGAAGCTTGAAATCTAAACGAATTTGATAATTTGGCAATTTGGTAATTTGACAATGTAGCGTGCTACGATCAGGAAAAGATGTTTCGAATGAGGATCATTATCAAATTACCAAATTATCAAATTATTGAATTGTCGTTCGCCTTTCTTAAAGTCTCATCCCTCACCAATCCCGTAATGATCTGCTCCAGTCTCCGCGTACGCGCGTAGAGTTTCATGATAAGAAAAGCGAAAAAGAGGATGCTGATATAGAAGATCATATCGGCACCACGGCCCACGCCCAGGAAATGCGCGACCCGGTTGGACAGGCCGGGAAAGAATACAAAGGCGAAACCCGTCGCCATGAACAGGAATATCAGGAATGCATCTACATAGGAGGATCTCAACCGCCTGTACGAATACAACCCGATCACGAGTATGCCTGCTGCGAGAAGTATTTGAATGATGCTGATCATTTGAAAATTTTATACAGTAATATATCCTGCAACACCTTAAAGCTATGCGAAATTTTCTGTCCTTTCTTCTTTGAGTAGGGTGTATACCGGATGGTCACCGGCATTTCGTCGTAGCGTAGGTTGTACTTTCTGGTAGTAATAAGAAGCTCGGTCGCATGCGCCATGCCATTCTCCACGATATTGATCACTTCCGCCGTGTGCCGGTTGAATACCCGCAGGCCATTGTGTGCATCCGTGAGCAGGATGCCCGTAAGTAGAAAATTAAGATAGCGTGCAAGATGAAGAACCCCCTTTCTAAGAATAGGAACGCCGGATTGCCGCGCAGCCGCAAACCTCGACCCGAAGATGATATCCTGCTGCTTATTTACCAGGAGGTCTATCATGGGCTGAATATCGGCAGCATCGTGTTGCCCATCCGCGTCGAAGGTCACGAATATCGTGGCCCCTTTCTTCAATGCGTACCGGATGCCGGTCTGTAGAGCCGCTCCCTGTCCAAGATTAATGCGATGCCTGAGATAATGAACAGGCATGCTTTTCAGGATGCTACCCGTATTATCGGAAGAGGCATCGTCTATCACCACCACCTGGAAACCCCGTTGCAGGAGTCCGGCGAGCGTTTCCTCAATCACTTCCGCTTCATTGAATGCCGGCACTATGATGAATATATTCTCACTCATAGCGCTTCTTTTTTAATGAGGCAGGTGTCACATCGAGGAGCAGGTAGCAGTGAGCGACCTGTCCTACCGGTTCAACATTTCTAAGCCAGGCATACTTATTCGTTCGCTGAAGATCCAGATAATCATTGATCCCTATTACAAACTTGCCTGCGGCGGGAAGAGTATCTGCGAATCGCGTATCCGGGTGCGATCTCAAATAATTCTGAATGAAGAAATATCCCTGCCCGTAATCGATATTCGAATCGGCCATGATATGATAGGCCTTGCGTTTGGGTAAGAGAAATTCGTTGGTATAGGCGATAAGGTTAGGAAAATAAAAATAGAAGGTAGCTACGGAATAGATGGCAAGGATGTTCAGTCGCGATTTTCGTTGGATAGCCTGGGCTGCTACCTTTCCCAGCAACACATAAAGCAGGGGAAAGATCATCAGGATATGGCGTATGCCTACCTGCGAATTATAGAAGAAACTGAAATAGCAAAGCAGGTAAGCTATCACTATCCCAAAAATAAAGCCGGTGGAGTAAACCGATATCCTTTGCCTGAACGAATAATACAAGCCCATCAGGGTAAGAAGAATGACGGGTATGGGCGTCTTGAAAAGCAATACACAGAAATAATAATACCAGATCCCTTTTCCTTCTGCGTATTGGCCCAGCACGTACACGCTGCCAGAACTCTCGGGACGGCCGGGACCGATCTCATCGATATTCTTCGTCAGGTCGAGACCGCTCAGGTAAGGCTCGGGCACGGGAAGAGGCACCTTTCCAAAAACCCACGAATGCTGTTGCAGGCGCTGGAAAAAAGAACTGCGGAAGTGGTAGTCCTGCAATGCCATGCCGGTATGATGAAACTGGAAACCGGCATTGATCACTACCAGAGTGATGACGACAACGACGGCGGTGCTGACAAATACCTTCCAGATCTTCAGCTGCCGGAAATTCCGGATAAAATAAAAAAGGCCGAGCAATGCGAAGATGATGAGCAGGTGCGTCAATGATTGCTTTGCGAGCTGGGCGAGGCCGAGGTTGAGTCCAAGCAGGATCAGGTTGATGTTTCGCGGAGCGATGATCGCCTTCCTGAAATACCAGGCGGAAGTCAATGTAAATAGTGCGCTGTACGCGTCTGTGGTTACAAGAACGGTGTGGCCATTCAGGTTCGGGCAAAACACGAAAAGGAATAGTGAACAGAGGCCGGCACATCTTCCGAATAATTCCGTTGCGATCTTGAGGAGAAAAAGTCCAATGAGTGAAGAAACCAATAATGTCATATATCGACCGGAAAAGATATCCGAGACGCCGCCATCCGATTTGGTGAGCGACGGGCGAAGCAATTGTTCAGCGACCCTGGGAAAAGTATTCACCATGGAGATCGGCATCGTACTGGCATCATCAAAGGGAATGACCTTTTCCGGATGCCCTTTGATAGACCTCATGGCATAGTTAAAGTGATCGGCCTCGTCGTGGGTCAGGGATAGTCGCGGTATGGCGATGCATCCATTGATAAAATAGACGCATAGGAGAAGAACAGAAATACTATAGAAAATCTTTGAAGACATATTGATTACTGACCTAATATACCTTTATTCCCGGCTACAGTTTATACCAGTCGCCGATAATTTTTCCAATACTTTCGTAACCGTATTTGCTGCCGGCATCTTTCGCAATCCGGGCGGCATCGAAGGTGGTCGGTGATTCGCTAAATGACCGGAGTGCTGTCGCCAGCTCACCGGGGTCTTCACTTTTAACGAACATTCCGTTTTCTCCTTCCTTTATCAATTCATGCATGATGGGGATGTCGCTTGCAATGACGGGAAGCCCGCAGGCATTTGCTTCGATAACCACGCAACCGAAGGTCTCGTACCTGGAATAAAGTATCAGCGCATTTGCCTCGCGCATATGGGCGGCAAGTACAGGCTGCG
>DATHKS010000411.1:0-4091 GCA_035488975.1 Chitinophagaceae bacterium
GCAATCCCGTTCTTTTCGATATGATCGCAATACCTGATGGTGGCGTTCTTCGGCAGTAGTTTTTTTAATAATTGCTTGCGATCGGTCAGCGGAAGATGCTCGATGTTCTTCCCATTAAGTGAGAGGAGGTCGAACACATAATATAGCAGCGGGTAATTGAGGTGATTCTCGTAGTACTGCAACTTCTGAAAATCGGGCAGGTTCTTCTCATTCAATAACACCACTTCTCCATCGAGAACGGCGCTATGTTTTATTTTCTGCAGGGCTTTTACCACCGCCGGAAAACGATCGGTGAAGTCGAGACCATTCCGCGAATAGAAGCGCAGCTCCTTTCCACCAATCTCTGCGATGGCGCGGTAGCCGTCCCATTTTATTTCATAGATCCAATCCGCATCATCGAAGGGAGTCTTCGTGAGCGTGGCCAGCATCGGCGAGATGAATGAGTCGATCTTTTTTTTCTTCCCTGCGCGGACCGAGGCAATAGTTTTGGCCGGGCTATTCTCCCCGGCATCGTACAAGGTGTTCACCGCGTGATCATCCTTGTGTTTTATGAGCAACCAGTTTTTAGGATCATTTTTCAATCGTACGAGGACGAATTCGCCTTTTAGTTTTTTTCCTTTCAGGGAGAATTTAAGCTCGCCTTTTTTTATTCCCTGTATCGCCTCTTTTTCCGTGATCTTCTTATGGTGGATGTCAACCGGGGTGAATTCTCCCTTGTCCCAGATATCCACTGTACCCGCGCCGTAATTTCCTTCCGGTATTTTGCCCTTGAAGCTGATGTAGTCAACGGGATGATCTTCTACCTGCACGGCCAGTCTCTTCTGCAGCGGATTTAAGGAAGGACCTTTCGGCACGGCCCAACTTTTAAGTACGCCGTCGAGTTCGAGGCGAAAATCGTAGTGTAGTCGCGAGGCCTGGTGGCGCTGCACGACAAAGCGGAACCCGGTCTTCCCGGTTGCCTTGCCGTGTGGCTCGGCCGTCTGCGAAAAATCCCGCTTCTTGTTATACGTTGCAAGACTCATGAAGCCTTACGTTTAGAAGAAGAAGGCGTTGAGAGGCTGGCCTTGAGTTGCTCCATGAGGTCCTTGGTCTTGGAATGAACCACCTTCATTGGTTTGAAAGGAATGGCCTTGCCTTTCGACTTTGCCCGGATGATCTTGAGCAACCTGTCACTGTAATCATCCTTATATTTTCCCGGATCGAATTTCTTGGAGAGCTGGTTGATGAGGCTGACCGCCATCTTCAACTCGTCGGGTTTGCTTTTTGTGGCCGGTATCTTCAGGTCTTTGGTTGAACGGATCTCCTGTGCGAAGCGGATCCGGTTAAGTACGAGCACATCGTCCAGGGCCTTGATAACTGCTACGTGTTCGCGGTCGCGCATCACGAAGAGCCCGACGCCCGCCTGGCCGGTCTTCTTCAGGGCATCGCGTAGCAGGCAATAAGCGCGGACACCGGTCTTCTCCGGCTCGAGATAATAGGGAGCCTCGAAGTAGGTACTGTCGATCTCCTTTTCGTCTACGAATTGGTTGATCTCGATATGTTTCGTTTTTTCCGGACTTACCTTCTCGAAGTCGCTCTTTTCCAATACGACGTATTTATTATTCAGGAGGTATCCTTTGACGATATTCTCCCAGGCTACTTCCTTGCCGGTATTTTCATTTACCCGTTTGAAACGGATATTCGAATGATCCTTTTTATCCAGCATGTCGAGATCGAGGGAACTTTCTTCTACAGCGCTATAGAGTTTAACGGGGATATTGACCAACCCGAAGCCGATAGAGCCTGTCCAGATCGCTTTCATAATATTTTTTATATGTTAGTCCAAAAAAACATGCCAGAAAGCAATTTGGCAATTTGACAATGTGCCAATTAGCAAATTAGACAATGTGCCAATGATCCTAGTCAGTAAACACTTTTCGCATCGGAGCACGCCATAATTGGCACATTTACGAATTGGCACATTGGCTAATTATCAAATTGCCTTTAGAATGTACTGTTGGTCAAAAGCAACACAGACTCCTCCTCCGCATGAATATAATGATCGATGAAGGGATGGAAGGTGAGAATCTGGTTGGGCTTGAATTCGATGTCGCCGTCTACCGTCGATATCCGGGCCCTTCCACTGATGAGATGCACCGTGATGAAGCCATTGACCGCCTCATTTGTTACGGTAGCCTTTTCATGGAGACAAACCAGAACGATACTAACCGTATCCGACTTAAAGACGGTGATCCCATTCCGGTCAGATTTCTTCCATGTTTCCTCCGATTTCAATACCTGTGTGTACTTGTCGAGATCGGTAAATACATAAGGGGCATCGAGTACCCGGTCGCCTTGTGGCCGCTGAGGAGTTCCTTCCATTCTTTTGTATTCCATGTGGGTTGTTTAGAGGGAGGGCTACAATAACCGTACTAAAAAGATGGGGTTGGCAACCGTGGTGATGTCTCAGGAAGAAAGGAGACAGAAAAGGAAGATCACGGCAAGAAGAACGAGTAGGGACAGAACCAGCTTCAGATAAAACATGGGACTTGATATGTCTCTATAAACGGAGAAATAAATAGGATGGATGCCGCGGAGGCGAATAAAGAATGAAAAATCAGGGAATTCCCCTAGCGAAGATCCGTTGGATTTACTGGGCCTGAAAATCCTATTCCGCCCTCTTCATCCGCGAGAATGGATAGCCGTTGCATCCCTTCCTGGGATGATTGCGGTCGGCGGGTGTAGCCTGAGTGGCAAGCGAATCGCTCTTGGCATTGTAAACGGTGAGACAAAATCCCCATTCGAATGGAGCCATGCCGTAAATCGTCAATCGTGAATCGTCAATCGTGAATAGCAGCAGTCTTAAAATTGCTCAAATCAGCTGGTGTCTTTCCATGCCGTCGAAACCCTTAAGAAAGATACAAAGGTCGGAGACTATTCACGATTCACGTTTCACGATTCACGACAGATGATTGACGTTTCACGATTCACGACCAACAACTCACTCTTCACCATTGAAACACTATTTCCTTCATCCTCTCCTGCACCTCGCCCAGTGTCGTGAATTGTACACAGGTAAGACCAATGCTGCTGGCTACTTCCACGAACATCTGGCGGTCATCCACCATGATCGCCTCTTCGGGTAGCGACAATGCCATATCGCATGCCACCCGGAAGATGTCCGTATCCGGCTTCCGGAATTTCACATAGCATGACGACGCGAATGCATCGAACAGCTCGTTGAGCTGGAAATTCCTTATTCGATATTCATTGAGTTCCCGGCCTTCGTTATTCACGGCAATCACACGTAGCTTATGCCGGGCCTTTAATTCTTTGAAGAATGCGATACTATCGGGAAAGGCCTTCGACTCCGCATACATGAACGACTTGAATTCGTCAAGGCTGAAATTCCTCTCCTGGTAAAACACGGTCCTCTTCAGGTATTCATCCAGGGTGAGCTTTCCCATCTCATAGGTATCGAATGTGAGGTGATGCCGTTCATTCAATTCCATCAGGTCGAGCTTGAATTTTTCCGCGGCTGCCGCCCTCGAATGCCTGCCCCATCCATTTGTAAGCAAGACGCCTCCAATGTCAAGGAATAGCGTCGTTATCTTCTGATCCGCCATGTAGATTTATTGTTATTAATTATAAAAACGACTACTTCGCCACGGTGATCTTCACCTTCTTATTTTTTATCTTCTCGTCCTTTATTGCCTGCAGTGCCTGTGGCACCTTCACCTTCCTGACGGCAACGAATGAAAAGAAATCCTTCACTTCGATCAATCCGATATCTTCTTTCTTCAAATGACCCTTATTGCCGAGGAATCCGACGATGTCCACCTTATTGACCTTATCCTTCTTCCCCGCGGCAATGAAGAGCGTTGTCCATTGCGGCTTCTCCGGTAAAACGGTTTCTACGGGTAGTTCGATCCTCTCCGTTTCCGGGTCGATATAAGCGGGTAAATGTTCACCGGCCGATAGTATCATGATAGCAGTGCCGCTGGCATTCATTCGCGCCGTTCTTCCATTACGATGGGTGAAGATATCTTCGGAACCAGGCAGGTGATAGTGCACGATGTACCTGATATTGGAAATATCGAGGCCGCGCGATG
>DATHKS010000412.1:0-2040 GCA_035488975.1 Chitinophagaceae bacterium
CTCTTCCCATTCCGAACAGAGCAGTTAAGCCCGCCAGCGCTGATGGTACTGGGATAATACCTGGGAGAGTAAGTCGTTGCCTATTTTTATTCAAAGTCCCGCCTAACAGCGGGACTTTTTTTATGACCTTTCCTCAATGAGTAGGTATGTTGAACGTTTTTGATGCCATGGTCTCGCCGATCGCGGTGTGCTGAAATTGGAACGCCCCGCCGCGGCGGACTCCGGAACGTTTCGTGATGCCCTATCCAGGGCTGCGAGCGAGACGGCCCTGCAGGCCTAATGCGGAAGTACTTTTCACTCTCTGCATTTTCCCTATCTTCGCCCTTTGAATTTGCACACATCCGCTAGTGAAAAGACTACCCTCCCTTATTACCCTTGCCATTGTGCTTGTCATGGTCGGCGGATACTTCTTATACACTAGAATAATCAATAAACCGTTCATTGGCGGATGGGATGTTATTCCCGCTGAAGCAATCTTCGTGTACGAAGGAAGTCCATGCGAATCCTGCCTCGATGAGCTTCGCTCATCCTCCGTAATAACCCTCGTCAACCGCGCTATCTTTCCCGCTGATGAAAAAGACTCGCTGGGAAAAATAACCGATCTCATCCTCCAAAACTTCGGTCAGGGATCATTGGTATCCATGCACATTACGAAGAAAGACGATTTTGATTTCGTATTCTATCTTCCGTTCACGCAGCAACTGCAGCTACAGTTCAACTCCTTTACAGAGCAACTCAAAAAAGAAAACGGCTCAAAGCCAGTCAGGATGTCTGACCGTGAATACAACGGCGTCAGGATCTTCGAAGCCACCCTCAAAGGAAAAACTTTCTCCTGGCTCTATCTCGATAAAGTTTGGATCGGAAGCTTCACGCCCGTGCTCATCGAAGACGTGGTAAGGACGTACAATCAAGAAGCTAAAAATTTCCGGGCGGAATTAGCAGCAGTGGATCAACTGCACACGATCAAGAAGGACGGCGGAAATATCTACCTCAATCTCAAGAAAGCGGCCCAGTGGATTTCATTATTCACGAACGATGATCCCTCCCTGTTAATCCATCAGTTTGGTCAATCAGCATTACTCGATGTAAAGGTCAGCGACAATAGCAATTTTGTGCTCAATGGCTTTTGCCTGGACAGCGCCCAAAATCCAAACTATATTCTCTCATCTTTTAGCAGCCAGCAACCCGTATCATTCAACCTTAAACAATTTGTATCCAACAGGGCACTGATGTTCGCCAGCTATGGAATCAGCAATGGAAAAAACTTCAGCCGTGACCTCCATAACTTCAACAAGAATAACATTGCATTACAAGACTCTTTAAAAAAAATATCAGATACCTATCACATCGATCCCGAAAAACTCACGAGCACGCTGTCCGGGGAGTTGGGCGTTTGCTGGATGGAGTCGAAGGGTATGACGTTATCGAAGGTCTTGATCATCAATTCTTCTAACACGAATGAATGGATGACTACGTTTAATACACTGTCTGAAAGGCTTAGCATAGATACTGTCTTCTACGAAAGGTTCTCCGATTATGAAATAAGGGAACTACCCCTATATCGATTTCCTGAAAAGGTTTTATGGCCGCTCGTTTCCGGATTTAACACAAGCTATTACACGCAGTCTGGCAACTCCATCATTCTCGGCGACAACCTTGAAGAATTGAAGCGATTCCTGGAAGACATCGATCGCGAAGAAACCTGGGGTAAGTCAGTAGCGCAAAATAAATTCCTGGAGTCGACGTTGCTCGAGTCGAACATCAGTCTCTACATTAATACGCCACGAATTTGGAGTGTACTGGAAACTTCTCTGCATCCGCGTTGGAAGAAATTTGTCCAGGATAACCGATCTCTTATTAAATCAATAGGCATGGGAGCTGTACAATTCAGTCACCTCAACGACAGCTATTACACAAACATCTCCTGGTCATATAAGTCGGTGCCTGCCGCCCGTCAAGCTGAGACCCGGACCACCGATAAGATCATTACAAATGTAAGCGAGACATTGTCAAAGATCTTTATTGTAAAAAGCCACATCA
>DATHKS010000413.1:0-3540 GCA_035488975.1 Chitinophagaceae bacterium
ATGCTCGCACTCATCAAGGGTAAACTGGATGAGTTGGGCGTGAAATACGAATACTTTGATGGAAGCACCTCGGCGCCTGACCGGGAGAAGGCGATCCAAAGCTTTCAAAACGATGAAACCGTTCGGGTATTCCTCATTTCCCTAAAGGCTGGAGGCGTTGGTCTCAATCTTACCGCCGCCGACTATGTCTATATCGTAGACCCATGGTGGAATCCTGCGGTGGAGCAACAGGCGATCGACCGGACGCACCGGATCGGGCAGACGAAGAACATCTTTGCCTACCGGATGATCTGCCGCGACACGATCGAGGATAAGATATTGCAGCTGCAGGACAAGAAGAGGGCGTTGGCGAAGGAACTCATTGCAGACGACTCGTCGTTTGTGAAGAGCCTAAGCAGGGAGGACGTTGAATACCTATTCAGCTAAATCATACAAAACGCGGGAAACCGCCTCTTTTTTCGCCCAATTTTCCCGGACTTTTCCCTGTTTTCGAGAACCAGTCTGTAATGCCGCGCAGGTATTTGGCAGGACTTACGTCTAACTTCGTACATCATCAAACCACTTATGAGAAAGGTCTTCGTGCTGTTTATTTCCATTTTTTTTATGGCAGCTTCCCAGGCCCAAAAGGCCGACGGCAGTATAAAAGGAAAGCTGGTCGATACCACTGCAAAACTGCCAATAGCGGATGCTACATTATCACTCATGCAGGCGAAGGACTCTGCCCTGGTCACTTTTACACTGAGTACAAAAGCCGGTTTATTCGAGATTAAAGGATTGGCATCCGGTGACTACCAGCTCATCATTACCCACCAGGGATTTGTGAATACACGCCGGAAGATCTCACTGACGGAGGAAAAGAAGCAGGTGGACCTCGGCGAGATCAATCCCGCCAAAGATTTCCAGACATTAGGCGAGGTGATTGTGACCAACGAGGCGCCGATTGTGGTGAAGAACGATACGATTCAATTCAATGCAAGCGGATTCAAGACACCACCGAATGCAACGGCCGAAGACCTGCTAAAGAAATTGCCAGGGATGGAAGTCGATAAGGAAGGAAATGTAAAATCGCAGGGAGAGGCGATACAGAAGGTATATGTGGATGGAAAGGAGTTTTTCGGCAATGACCCCAAGCTTGCAACGAAGAACCTCACTGCCGATATGATCGAGAGTGTGCAGGTGTTCGATGATATGAGCGACCAGAGCAAGTTCACCAAGATCGATGATGGCAGCCGGAGCAAGACCCTCAACATCAAGTTGAAGAAGGACCGTAACAAGGGATATTTCGGACGCGCGTTGGCCGCTATCGGCGATAAGGGACACTATGAAGGCAACCTGAGCATAAATAAATTCAACGGCAACCAGCGGATATCCCTGCTCTTCAATGCCAATAATATCAACAAACAGGGTTTCTCGTTCTCGGCTATCATTAGTTCAATGGGCGGCTTCAGTGGTTTCGGCGGCGGTGGTGGTGGAACGCAGTTGATGGGCAGGGTTGGCGGCGGCGGTGGGGGCGCAAACTTCGGTGGTGGAGGAGCAAGCACCGGGTTGATCAAGTCGCTTTCTTCGGGGCTAAACTACACGGATCAATTAGGGAGTAAGATAAAATTGACGGGAAGTTATTTCCTGTCCAATTCAGATACGAGGCAGGAGCAAAGCATGTTGCGCCGAAGTACTTACACCGATTCGATAGCGACACTAGATCGCCAATCGACTTCTTTCAATCAAAACCAGAATCACCGCTTCAATCTCCGGTTGGAATACCAGATCGATTCGGCCAATTCGATACTCTATACGCCGACGCTTACGCTACAACATTCCGAGAGCCTTAGCGACGACACCTCTTCCAGCAGAACATCATTGCCGACGGCAGAATACCTGGCCGTTACGTCGAAGACAAATAACACCAATGAGAGGAATGGTTATAATTGGGGTAATAATCTTTTGTTCCGTCACAAGTTTGGCAAGACAGGCCGGACGATCACACTCGGATGGAACAATACATTCGGTAACAGCAGGAGCCATGGAATGACTTTCTCCGACAATGAATTCTTCAGGGAGGATGGGACGCAGTACCGGTCATTGATCCAGAACCAGAACAATCAAAACAGGATAGTCACAAGGAACAATGTCTTCAGTACTTCGTACACCGAGCCGTTCGGGTTGAACAAATTGCTGGAACTGAACTATGCCTATACACATAATTTGAGTACGTCAGATAAGGAGACCTTCAACTTCGATCCGGGCTCGGGTAAATACCAGGTGCCGAATCTTCTTCTGACCAACCGGTTTGAGAATACATTCCTGGCACATCGTTTCGGAGCCAATTTCCGTGTTCAGGAGAAGAAATACAACTACCAGTTCGGTGTAGGCGTACAACGTTCTACGCTCGAGAGCAACAGCTTCCAGGCATCCACCGGAAAGGATTCGCTGAACCGGGCAGCCTATACCAATTTCTTCCCGACGGCCAATTTCAATTTTACGCCTACACGAAGTAAGAACCTGCGGTTTAGTTATAATGGAAGGACAAACCAGCCGAGCGTATCGCAACTACAGAACGTACCGGACGTAACGGATACGCTCAATATCAAGATAGGAAATCCCAACCTGAAGCAGGAGTTCAATCATAATTTCACAGTCGGGTATAATAGTTTCAATATCCTCACCTTCCGGTTGCTTGCGGCTAACCTGAACTTCAGCGCCACTCAAAACAAGATCGTGAATAGTATTTCGGTGAATGGTCCCGTGCAGATAACGCGCTATGATAATCTTGATGGCTATTATCGCGGAAGTTCATTCGTAACGGTAGGTCTTCCTTTCAAGAATGCAAAATGGAAGGGATCGAGTGTAAACATCACCAATAATCTTTCCTATACGAGGGATGTGAGTATGGTGCGTTTGCTGAAGAACTACACGAAGACGTTCATGGCGACACAGGGAGTGGGAGTAAACCTGAATAAGGAGAAATGGGATATTGGCCTCCGGGCCAACTTTACCTATAACGATGTTATGTACACGGTAAACACCACGCTGGACGAAGCCTATCTCACGCAGAACTATTCCGGAGATTTTTCTTTTACTTTTCCTAAGAACATCATCCTCGCCACCGATTTCAGCTACCTGATCAATACGGGCCGGGCGGAGGGATATAACCAGAGCATTCCGTTGTGGAATGCAAGCTTGAAGAAGCAGGTGTTTAAGAAGAAGAACGGCGAGCTGAGGTTTTCGGTAAATGATATCCTTAACCAGAATCAAAACATCAGCCGGCTGGCGAGCGATAACTATGTGCAGGACACGAGGAGCATTGTGCTGAGAAGATATTTCATGGTGAGTTTCCTGTTTAACCTAAACAGGATGGGCGGCGCGAAAGCCGGTGGGCCACCAGAGGGCATGCCGCCTGGGATGAACAGGATGATGAATAGGAGGATGGAGAATGTAAGAATGAACTAGATAATTTGGCAATTTGATAATTTGGTAATGTGACAATGATCCTTAATCGATCAAACATTACTCATCGTAGCACGCCGCATTATCAAATTGCCA
>DATHKS010000414.1:0-6092 GCA_035488975.1 Chitinophagaceae bacterium
TGTCAACCCATCCTTTCCCTCGCACTAGAGACCTCCGTTTACAGACTGCCGTTATTCCCGATTGACGACTCACGATTCACGTTTTTCAATTCCTCATCCGTCAAATAACGCCAGGCGATCGGGTTCAGAACATCTTCTTCCCTGGCCATGTGCTCAACATTGAACATCATGAATTTCACATAAGCGCTTTTCAACAGACGGCCAACCTGGGCCTTCTCCGTTATTATTGCGGCAGCCCTGTACATCACAATGCATTCGCTGAGCATCTGCCCCAGTAAACGACCCTTTAACTGTTCCTGCCCGAATGCGTCCTTCACGGACGGTTCGTAGTTTCCTATGATAGTAAACACGAGATTATCCTCCGTGTTCCTGTGCTTTTCAAAAAACTCCACCACTTCAGCTATACGCCGGAGCGTTGTCTCCGCCTCGTCGACATTCCAGAATTCGGTGTGCTCCACCTCCAGGGCCGTCTCGTATAACCGTACCCTTAGTTCTTTATGGACCTGGTTGAATAAATTGTAGCGTTGCATAAAAAAGGTTTAATGATAAATGATTTGGTGTTGTAAAGTTGTTGCAGCACGCGCTAAACGGCAATGCCTCCCTGCATGAGTTGATACCGCACCTGCATGAATTGCCGCGGTTGACGCTATGTGAAAACATTCTACTTGTCATTTTCAACAGCCCACCCGCAATTACCTCAATTCATGCAGGCGTTTCTACAATTAATACGTCCGTTGATTATATTTGGTACACAAACCATTCAGTCCTTGTCTACGCGACCGTTCTTCTTATTCATATTCATGGCCACCTGCCTCAGCGGCCTTGGGCAGAACCAGGACGGTTATCTATTCTCGCATATAGGAACCAATAAGGGTCTTTTGTCCGACGAGGTCACCGGCATCGAGCAGGACGCGCAGGGATTCATCTGGATCTCATCACTGGACGGGCTTC
This sequence comes from Chitinophagaceae bacterium, assembly GCA_035488975.1. Classification (GTDB taxonomy): domain Bacteria; phylum Bacteroidota; class Bacteroidia; order Chitinophagales; family Chitinophagaceae; genus DATHKS01. Next base: position 952 of record DATHKS010000414.1, read on the forward strand.
AACGATACGACGGCCGCCGCTTCATTTCATTCCAGCACCGGCCCGGCGTGACCAGTACGCTTGCGAATGATAAGATACACTGGATGACGCTCGACAAACGAAACAGGCTCTGGCTCATACTGGAGGAAAACATTGTGGGTTATTTCAACATCACCGACCTCAGTTTCCACGCCGTACCCATAGACATGCCTCCCAACAGGCCACGTAACGGCCTAAGTCATTTTGTCGTAGATAAGGACAGCAATATCATCTTGCTGACCCTTTCCAATGAAGCGCGGACCTACGACGAGAAAGCGCATGAGTTCACGACAAGAAAGAATCCATTCGCAGCACCTCCCAACTGGCATCCGCAGGCGCTCCTCCAGGACAAGACAACGGGCGATTACTGGATCGGCTGTGATTCCGGACTCGCGAAGTTTGACAAGAAGAATCGAACACTCTCCTATCGCGGTCACAATACCGATGCCGATCCCGTGATAGAGGCCTATAGCAAACTGAAATCCGTCGCTCTCCCATACCTTGATCGCCAAAACCGGTTCTGGCTGTATTCCTGGCCGCAGACTGGTGGAGGGCCCTATCTCTACAGCTTCAATAAGAAGACAAAGGAAATGAAGGATTGGGAGAAGGAACTCTTTCCAACATTAAAGTATGTTTATCACGAGATATACCGGATCACCGAAGAAGAGAACGGAACTTTCTGGCTGACGGGTAGTAATGTCTTCGCCAGGCTGAATCCGGTTACCGACAAATTTGAGCCTATCCGCAGTAATCTCCCCGGCGAATTCTCGATCCGGTACGATGCCATCGCCCGCCTGTTCGAGGATCGGGAACATAATATCTGGCTCGGCACCAACGAAGGCGTCTACCGCTTCAATCCCTCCTTCCAGAATTTCACGACGATCCATAACAGGTTGCCCACAAGCGATAGCGTATTTGCGCCCGATGTGACAGACATTCTGCAGGCGAAAAGCGGCGAGATACTCGTCAGCACCTGGGGGAATGGATTGTTTGCTTATTCCAATGACTTCAAACCCCTGTACCTCGACTATATAAACAAGCAATCGAAAAAACTGGGTGAGGCCATGCCCTGGTGCATTCATCAACGAAAGAACGGGGACATCTGGAGAGGTGCCCAGGCCGGCGTTCTCTTCATTACCAAGGCCGCGACCATGACCTCGGCGGGAAGCCAATTGCCGGTATTCGAACAAAGCACCATCCGGCAAATAACGGAAGACAGCAGCGGGAACCTCTGGTTGGGAACACAGGGTGGCCATATCGTGAAGTGGGATGCCGCAACCAATGTCTTCACGAGATTCCAGCACTGGCGTTCGACCATCCAGCGACTGTACACTGACCGAAGGGGAAATATATGGGCCTGCACAGCCACCAGGGGCGTATTCGAGCTAAGCGCGAAGGATGGCTCCATCATTAATCAATATACGGCCGAAGGACCTGAAGGAAAAAGACTGATGTCCTCCATGTCGACGGACATCATCCAGTTTGACGACAGCCTCTATGTAATAGGAAGCGGCGGCCTCAACATCCTCAACATAACGAACAACAACATCCGCTATCTGCCCCGTAACAATGATATCCCCTCGCACACGGTCTCCAATATCGTGATGGACCGGAAGGGTTATCTCTGGGTTACGACTCAGAAGGGAGTCTGCAGTGTAAAGCTGGGAAAGGAATCGGTGGTCACTACGTACAATGAGAATGACGGCGTCAATGCGCATTCCTTTTCATCCGCTTCCTCCTGCATGCTGGCGGATGGAAGAATAGCCATCGGTACGCCACATGATATCCTCGTATTTGATCCCGCCAAACTTACCGTGAATGGATTCGGTCCCGCGCCCGATATCAACATCACCGGTGTATATGTGATGAACCGTTGGTTGAAACCCGATTCACTGGGACGATGGCCGGAGATTGAACTGCCCTACGACCAGAACTCCATCACGATCGAATATTCGACACTGACATTCCTGAATTCCTACGGCGTCTATTACAAACTCGACGACATCGATAAGAGCTGGCTCATATCCGGCCGCTCCGAACCCGCCGTGTACAACTACTTACCGCCCGGCAACTATACCTTCAAGGCCTATTGCACCAACAGCGACGGAGTGCCGTCAAGGATCATGGCCGAACTCCATATTAAAGTAAGATCGCCTTTCTGGGAGACCTGGTGGTTCTATGCGCTCCTGGCGCTGGCAGTTGCAGCCTTGCTGTACTTCATCGACCGGCAACGGATCAACCGGCTGAAGGACCTGCAAAAAGTGAGGGCCGATATTGCGTCGAACCTTCACGAAGACGTAAACACGACATTGAACAATATCAATCTCCTGGGAGAAATGGCGAAGATGAAGGCCGATAAGGATATCGACCGCTCCAAGGAATACATCGACCAGATCAGCACCAAGAGTCACAACATGATCATTGCGATGGATGACATTCTCTGGAGCATCGATCCCGAAAACGATAGCATGGAGAAGACGCTGCTGCGCATGATGGAATTCACCGACGCCATGAAGAACCGGCATGATGCAAGCATACAGCTCGTAGTAGACAAGAAAGTGAGATCGCTTAAATTGGATATGAAGATCCGTCATGAATTCTTCCTGATCTTCAAAGAAGGCCTGCGCATGATCTCCCAATTTGCCAATGGAAAGGATACGCTTATTAACGTCGATCTCTTCCGGACACGTCTTTCCCTAAAGCTCCAGGACGCTACGGCCCGGCTCGATACCAACATCGACGAGATAGAGAAATGTATCAGGGAGATCAATGACCGCTCCTCAACCATCAGGGCGGAGTCGGATATTCAGTATGATAAGAGTGGGATTGCGATTATACTGCTCATACCAGTGAAGTGAGTTGTATGGAATTTGGCAATTTGACAATGATCCTTACCAGGAAAGTCACTACTGATCGGAGCACGCCGCATTATCAAATTACCAAATTATCAAATTACTTCCCCATCCACTTCTTAAACTCCGTCACCTTCTCCCTGCTCACTATCGACTCCTTATCCACTACGGGTTTTAGCTGAAGCATGAGACGGTTGCCGAAGTAGTCGTGGATCTGGTCAACACTGCCGACGGAAATGTAGAAGGAACGGCTGATACGGAAGTATTGCTGCGGATCCAGCATCTCCTCCAGTTCATCCATGGTATAGTCGACAACGAATTTCTTATTGTCGTATGTCTTGAAGAAGTTAAGTCTTCCATCACTGAAGAAAGAGGCGATCTCTTCCGTTTCCACCGAAACTAATTTCTGCGCATGCCTGACGAGGAAACGCTTGCGGTATTCCTTTGGCTGGAGTTTCTGCTGCAATTCCTTCACCAGCGAATCGATACTTACCTCGGGTTGCGCCTGGTTCGATTTATACAGGTCTTTCAACTGACCGAGTTTCTGCAGTGCCGCCTCGAGGTCCTCCTTCTGTATCGGCTTCAACAGGTAGTCCACACTATTTACCTTGAAGGCCTTCAATGCATATTCATCGTACGATGTTGTGAAGATCACAGGGCTCTTAATGCTCACGCGGTTGAATATCTCGAAACTCTGGCCATCGCTGAGCTCGATATCCATCAGAATAAGATCCGGCGCCGGGTTCTCTTCTATCCAGTTTACGGTAGAGGTGATACTGTCCGTAACACCGGCTACTTCCGCATCCGGGTCTACTGCCGCAAGGGTCTTCCTGATCTTCTTAACGGCCAGTTCTTCGTCTTCTACGATTAACACTTTCATAAGCGCTTGTTTTGATTGAGTGGTATGGTCTTATTGTTTTGGGCTTGAAGCGGCATCCATTTTTTATCCATTCCATTGTCCCAGATCAGCGGCAACACGACGGTAAAGCTCTTCGCATCTTCCATTACCTGGAATCCCTTTTGTTTCAGCAGCGCATATTTCGACCGGATATTATCCAGTCCTACCCTGTTGGAAGGCACCTTCAGTGTCCTGCGTTGAAGATTGTTATTGATCACGAGTTTATTGCCGGCCGTGGTGAAGATCTCTATCGTGAGCGGAACATTCTTCGAAAGTACATTATGCTTCACGGCATTTTCCACCAGCAGCTGCAGGCTCAGCGATGGTACAAGATAGTTATCATACCGCTTATCCGTCTCGATCTGAAACTGGACCGCCTCGCCGTGCCTCGTCTTCAACAACCTGAAATAGGATTCGATGAAACGGAGTTCATTTTGCAATGTAGATAACCCCGTCTCGTTATTGCGAAGCAGGTAACGGTACACTTTGCTGAGCTCATCCAGGAAGGCCTCGGCCCGCGCTGGATCCTCGGCGATGAGAGAGGACAATGTATTGAAACAATTGAAGAGAAAATGCGGGTTCACCTGGCTTTTCAGCACATCGAACTCCTGCTGTATGGACATCTGCTTTACGATCTCCTTTTCCGCAATGCTCTCCCGGTGCTTGTCGATAATGTACATCGATTCCCACAGGGTGAGAAAGATGAGGTTGACCGAGAAACCGAGGAGAAGTCCCTTCTCAAGGTCCGCCTGGTGAAGGCGATAGCCGAATATATGCAGCCAATCGTAGAAGACGAAGATGAGCAGTATGGACGGAGTCATTACCAGGAGCACAACGCAGCTCTTGAGAATGACGCGCTTCACACTTTGTTTGATCTCCGGGTATTTCTTCACCACCCAGCAATCGTATAAGACATGGTTGTACCATGTTCCCAGCCCGATCAGCCATACCAATGGAAAGGAAAGGAGCCAGATGCGATAGTCGTGGAACAGGCGGTCGCCATAAAAAATATGATTCAGTCCAAAGTCGATCAGGGGCATCGATGCCAGGAACGAATACCACTGGATGCGGGTTGACTTGCCGAATGTCTTCATACTACCACCTCCCCTGCTTTAGTGATCAACGGGAGGATGATGCATCGTTCGCCATCAAGCTCAATGATGTCTACGGCCGGTTGATTCATCAACTGGTATTTCTTTACCAGGTTATCAAGGCCCGCCTCGTACTCCAATGCCTCGGTGAGTGTCTTGCGTTGAACGTTATTCGAAATGCTAAGATGATCCCCTTCGCCGGAGGATATCCGGAATACCAATGGGCTCTCCCTGGCGAAGGGGATCATCTTAGCATTTCGAATAACGTTCAACGCAAGACAC
>DATHKS010000415.1:0-8100 GCA_035488975.1 Chitinophagaceae bacterium
CGCATATCTATGATTTTACCCAGATAGCTTCCGTTAGTCTCACCGCCGTCAACAGCTTTGGCTGCAGCAATAGCATAAGTAAAGAAAACAGCGTAACGGTGCTTCGTCCCGTGATCGCCGACTTCGTTGCCAGCCAGGTGAATCATTGCAGCGCTCCCGCGAATGTTACATTCACGAATAGGAGTGGCGGTCCGGGAACGCTGAGCTATACCTGGGACTTCGGCGATGGTGGGAGTTCGTCGGATCCCTCTCCTGCGCATCAATATACCGCGAGGGGTGTGTACACGGTGAAGATGACAGTGAATAGTTCGGAGGGCTGCAGTAACCAACTCACAAGAACATCGTACATAAATGTTGCCGGGTTCAATTCGGATTTCCAGGTGCCGGCGCAATTGTGTTCGGATGCGAACTTGTCGTTCAATAATATCAGTACACCGCAGCCCGACCAGAGTTCCTGGCTCATCGACGGCGTCGGAGGCTATACAACTTATTACGGCTACCCGCTCCTGCATTTCTTTGGGGTACCGGGAATGCACACCATTGAATTGCTCAACCGGTTCGGCGCCTGCGAACAGCGTGTTTCGAAACAATTCGAGATAAAGAAGCGTCCTGCCCTGAATGGCTTCCTCATCGATATCACCGGTCTTTGCGGCGCCCCGGTACAGGTGAACTTCAAGGATACGAGCTCATCCGTGGCCACCCGTCAATGGAACTTCAATTACTACAATAACAATTCCACGATAGATGCCACTACACCCTCGGCTTCCTTTATCTATCCCACGGATAATATCTATTATACGCAGTTAACAGTAACGAATGCCGACGGATGTAGCGAATCCATCTTAAAGCCTGTCGCCATCAGCCGCCCGTTGATCGGCATATTTCCCGAACCCGGATCGCGTGATGAGGGATGCGTGCCGGTGACCACGAAGTTTTCTATCAGGACCACGGAGGCATTGGCCAGCTTCAAATGGAATTTCGGCGATGGACAAACATCGACCGACGCAGTGCCCAGTCACACCTACACCGTTGCCGGAATGTATAATGTATCGCTTACTTACACCACTATCAATGGCTGCACTGGAACCGTAAACTATTTCAATACCATTCGGGTAAGACAGCCGCCGGTTGCCGATTTCAGTGTGGTGGCGACGGCCTGCGGCAATACCCCGGTGCAATTCATTAACCAATCCTCTGGCTTTGCATACAATTATATCTGGAATTTCGGTGAAGGACCCGTCAATGAATCGAATGCTATTCATCAGTATCAATCGGAAGGCGAGTTCAATGTGATGCTGATCGCCAATAATGGTATGTGTAACGATACGATAGTGAAATCTGCCATCATAAAAATTTCACCACCCTTTGCCCAGATACTAAGAGTAGTCAATACCTGCGCGGGCGACCGCGGACTTGTCAGCTTCATCGACGGATCGCGCCAGGCCAATAGCTGGCGCTGGGATTTCGGTGACGGCAGCTCCACCTCGTATTCGACAGCACAGCCGGAAATAGAACATCATTATTTACGGTCGGGGCAATTCAAGGCGGTGCTTACGGTAACGAACGGCGCGTGTGTTGTGAAAGACTCGACCACGGTTTGGGTATTATTAAAACAAAACCCGGTACTCACCGCAAATGCAGCCGCCATCTGTACGGAGGGCGGATCTCTCTCTATCAAGGTCGATAATCTCGCGCAGTTTGTAGTCCCTTCCAATTACTATGTCCCGCCGTATTATAGCTACCGGGTGGTGAAGGAAGATGGCAACCCTGTATCCGCATACGTCGGCTCCCAATCGATCTTCACGCTGCCCTGGTCCGCAACACTCTCCGGCTTTACGAGCGGCCAGGAGACCTTTCGCGTGATCAGCCAGTCGGCCTATTTTAATTGTTATGATACCACCAACCTGGTCCCACTCACGATATCCGGACCTTCCGCCGCCTTCGCTGCGCTCAGCCCGGAGATCTGTTATAAGTCACCCGTTCAATTGCAGGACAATTCAACGGGCGGGAATAATATACCCCTGGTAAAATGGGAATGGAGTTTCGGAGACGGCCAGTCCGCCGTGTCTGCACAAGCAGGAACTGTGACTCATCTCTATCGCGATCCCGGCGTCTACTATGTCACTCTCCGCGTCACGGATGCCAACGGATGTTCCTCATCAATTACCAACTATGCGAACCCGGTGAACGTGACCGGACCGAAGGTTTCCTTCAGCGCATCGGGCACCAATGTTCCATTGAATACGACGGTGAATTTTTATAATTACACCAATGCCTACAATACGACAAATGTTGTGTACAAATGGGACTTCGGCAATTCCGTTACCTCGGCAGGTTATTCACCGTCGTACACCTACACGGTCGCCGGAGATTATACTGTTACACTCATTGCAGTAAACGCCCAGACACAATGCAGCGATACTGCAAGACTGGCGATAAAGGTGCGGGATTTCAATACCGGCTTCACCACCAGTACTTCCCTGATCGGCAGCAGGAGCAGTTGCCCGCCTGTACTCGCCAGGTTTAGCAATACATCCACGAACTTTACGCGGCTGGTATGGGACTTCGGTGATGGCTCTTCATTGGAGGACCGTCCCTATCCCGAGCATATCTATACACGCACAGGTATCTACATCGTTAAATTATTTGTGTATGGATACAACGGACTGTCGGATACATTTATCGATACCATCGTGGTCAGTACACCGCAGGCGACCATAGCGGCAGATGCGTTCGAAGGATGTATCGGTAAGAAAATACAACTTCATGCGCCGGCGCACCAGGGCATCGCCTCTTATAGCTGGGACTTCGGCAATGGGTATGTGGGAAATGCCAATGATAGCTTCTCCGTTCATCAATATCTTGCGCCGGGTAGTTATATGCCATCCCTTATAGTAACGGATGCCGGGGGATGTCAATCATCAGTGGCCCTGCCGCAAGCCATCGTCATACATCCCGACCCGCTCGTGAAGGTGACGCCACTTGCACCTGTGGCCTGTAAAGGCGCGGCTGTTCAACTCCAGGCTACAGGCGCTGCACAATATTCCTGGTCGCCGGCCGCCGGGCTGTCGGCCGTAAATATTCCCGATCCATTCGCATCACCCGCATCGACGATGATGTATTCCGTAAGCGGCACCGATGAGAATGGGTGTAAGGGGAATGGCAGTATTACCGTGACAGTACCGGTTCCTTTTACGCTCGCCATTGCTTCCAATGCAGAGGTGTGCCGGGGGAGTAGTGTACAATTGAAGGCGGAAGGAGCTGCTTCTTATGCGTGGGTCAATGGAACGACAGGATTGAGCAATGCCATGATCCCCGATCCTATTGCCTCTCCTTTAAACAGCACGGAGTACACCGTCACCGGCTATGATGAATACAATTGCTATTCCGATACGAAAACGGTCAATGTAACGGTCCATGACCTGCCCACCGTGAATGTGGGAGCCGACCGGGAAGTGATCTACGGTTCGGAAAATGAGTTGAAGTCGATCTATAGTTCCGATGTAACGAAATGGTCATGGTCGCCACCGGACTACCTGAGTTGCACTACCTGTCCGGCACCGGTCAGCCGGCCGTATGGGTCCATGGATTATATCCTGACTGTATCTAACAACTATAAATGTCTCGCTAAGGATACGGTTCACATCAAAGGAATATGCACCGATGGAAATATCTATATACCCACGGCCTTCACGCCAAATAATGATGGCAACAACGATCTCTTTACCGTGAATGGATATGGCGTCAGCCGCATCATTTCGTTTCGTGTGTACAATCGCTGGGGTGAGGTCGTGTTCATGAAGAAGGATTTTCATCCAAATGATAATTCATCCGCCTGGAACGGCCGCTTCAAGGGCGTCGAGGCTCCGACCGGTGTTTATGTTTATTTCGTGGAAATGGAATGTGCGCTGGGTGAAAGGTTTGAAAGAAAAGGTAGTGTTACGTTGATACGGTAGTAGAAATTCAAAATTCAAAAGTAAAAAGTCAAAAGGGCGTGATGGGCGAAGGGTACCATCGTAGCAGGAGAGGTAAATTCAAAAGTAAAAAGCCAAAATTCAAAAGGGCGTGATGGTACGAAATGTTCTATCGTAGCAGGAAAGTATTTTGGCTAATAAAATTTGATCTAAAAATTAAAATAGGGAAGTAAAAAATAAAGCCTTTCCTGATAGCACGCCTTTTTGAATTTTGACTTTTGAATTTTGGCTTCCTCAAAGCCCTAGTACAGCTTTCAACTTCCCGTAACCGCCGCGGCTCACGGGCACTCTTCCTCCGGAGCGTAGGATCGCAATGTGATTATCCTTCTCATAGGGATCGATTCGTGTGATCTGCTGTATGTTCACGATATAGGACCTGTGCGAGCGCACAAATTGCTGGCCGTCGAGAACATGCTCGAAATGACTCATCGTCTTATTCTTCAGAAAATAACCCTCCTGTGTATGGACCTTCACATAGTCATCAGCCGCCTCCAGGTAGTAGATATCATGTACGGGTATGATCTTGATCTTGCTTCCGTTCTTCACTACCACACGGTTGCTTTGGGCCGGTGACAATGAAGCCGTCTCCAGTAATTCCTTCGTCGTGGCGTCTCCGTCCGTGCTCTTGTGATCCGACCATTTCATAAGCGCCCTGTCGAACCGTTCCTGGTTGAAGGGCTTCAACAGGTAATCGATGGCATGCGCCTCGAATGCCTTGATAGCATATTCGTCGAATGCCGTGGTGAATATTACGGCCGGCGGCTGCTCGATCAGCTCAAGCATCTCGAACCCATTTATCTTCGGCATCTGGATATCCAGGAAAATAAGAGATGGCTGGTATTGCTGGATCGCCTTCAATCCTTCGAAGCCATCGGCGCATTCGGCCGCCAGTTCAAGTTGGGGATGCTTCTGCAGGTATTCTTTCACGATGCTTCTCGCGAGGTGCTCGTCGTCTATAATTACTACTTTACTCATATGTTCAAATTCAAAAGTAAAAATTCAAAAGTCAAAAATCGACTCTGAAATTAGAAGCAGGAAACATATTCAGCAACCAAACTGATAATTGGCTTTTGTATTCCTCCGTTTCTATCATACTGTCTCCGCTGTAAGCCTAATTCCCCATTCCCAATCCCTAATTCCTAGGTACCACACTCAGCCCGCCGAAGCCGCCAGCTTGGGTATCTTCACTATCGTTGTAAAAATATTATCCTTTACATCCGTCGCCAGCAGGTCATTCCGCGCAAATAACAGGTACAACCTTCGTTGTACCGACTTCAGTCCGAAGCCCGTTCCCTGTTTTGGGGAAGAAGTCTCGGGATCGAACGGATTGCTCACCTTCACCACCAACTCATTTTCCACTACTCTCGTTTCAATGCGGATGATGGTTTCTCCTGTCGTATCGTAGAGGCCGAATTTGATCGCATTTTCCACGATAGGCTGCAATAGCAGGGCCGGTAATTTCATTTGTTGCGCCACATCATCCGTTTCAATTATCGTTGCCAGCCGGTTGCCGAACCGTACTTTTTCAATATCGAGATAAAGCTGCAGGTATTGCATTTCCTCTTGTAAGGTTACCCATTGCGTCTCCTCTTTCTTTATCGTCCCTCTCAGGAAATCGGACAACTGCTGAACCATCTTCCTTGCTTCTTCGGGTCGCAGGCCGATCAGGGCGTTGATCGAGTTGAGGCTATTAAAAAGAAAATGCGGCTGTAGTTGCTGGCGCAATTTAAAAAGTTCGGCTTCCCTTGCCAATTTCTCTGCATCCGCTTTCCGGCCTTCGTTGCTTTGTTGTTCCTGCCAGTTGAACCAAATGATCCCGATCATCGTTACCACCCCCAATATCAGGAACCCCAGGCTGAAGCGGATCATCGTCGAGCGGCTTAGGAAACTGGAATAGTTCTCGTAGTCGCACAGTAAAAGACACAACAGCCACTTGCTTAGAAACAGCCAGATGATGGTAAGGACAACGCACATCCCGAGAATATTCAGGTATTGCGTCATGCCCGGCACATAGAAGCGGATGCTGTTAAGCACCATCACACAGACCAGCAGCAAGAGGATGTTGCTGACGACGCTATCGATCACCGCCGCTTGCAACGGCAGGTCGAACCATGTCAATAGGAGTACATGATCGGCCATCAACACCAACCAGGCAATGCTGAAGATGACGAGGAAGCGGCGAACTGAAAATAGGGATGCGCGCATAGGCAGGTCATGCTAACTTCAGCAACTGGTGTGTATGTGTAAAGAAAATGTTTTCTGCTTTTTGATTCACGGTATAAATATAGGCCTCTGCATTCTCCTTCTCCTCGATACGTGAATACAGTTCTGCACCATCTATCAGATCGCTCAGGCGATACAGTTCGCTTATGTTGATGAATTTCCACTGCACGAGCTGTTCCTTATGATTGAAGAAGGTATCTTCTTCCTTCTGTCCCATTTCCAACGCCTTCTGGAAAGCCTCTTCCTTATTTGCACCCGCCACCAGCCGGAGTTGTTCGTCAAATTGAGGAGTGTGTTCACCTTCGCCACAAACAATGCGGAATACCATTTTTGCAAGATACCAGTTCATAAGAATTCAGTTGCTGCCTGCCGGCGGCAGACAAGGTTTAAAGATTAGTTGTGGTGGCTCGTTTCAATAGGCAGGCGGTCGGTGGCGGCTGAGGCAGGTCAATAACTTCTGATCTCCATTCCGCCAAATATGAGTGTTCCTTTCAATATCAATGTCTTTGTTGAGGGTTCGGTCATTACACCGATCTTCCTCTTGTCGCTGATCCCGCCGAATATGGTGACGGCTTCCGATTTGATCACCCAATTGGATGGAACAACCAATGTGGCTCCGCCAAATATCGCCGTCACTTCGAGTACGGCCGGGGCGGTCATGTCAGACTGGGTAAGATCCACTTCACATCCGCCGAAAATATTTACCATATCGCCGCCTTTGAAATTCTTCGACAGGATCACCTTTTTGGTTCCGCTGAATATGCAGGTGCTGTTGATAAAATCGTCCTGGCTATAGTGTTCCTCACTCAGCGGCTGGATAGTCTCCGCGTGCATGCCGGCATTTTTTTTTTCAGCCCAGTCCTGCCAGCGTCTCCGCCTCGGACGGAAGATGAAAATAACGCCCACCAGGATAATGATCAGGGGCCACATATGACGGCGGAGTTCGCCATCGAGGAAATATTCATTGGCAAGGAAGGCGCCACCAACGATGATGGGCACGAACCAACCGCCTTCGCGGAATCCCTTCTTCAGTCCGACGAACAGACCGATGGCAATGAGCAGCATCTGCCAGCTGAATAACCATACCGGCATCGGAACGCCAAAACTTTTGGCTAGCGCCACACCGCCTATGGCGAGGAGGAAGAGACCGGTCCAAATATGGCTATGGCCACTTTGATTTTGATGCCGCTCCATCCGCTCCTCCCAGCGCCTTCTGCGCTCTTCTCTTCTTTGTTCTCTATACTCGTTCATGGTGCTTTTAAATTTTATGTAAAACTAAAGCTGTAAACCTCTGCGAGCAAGCGCCAATGGGCCATTTGCGGGGGAAAGTCGGTGAATGGCGGAAAAGAGAGGGTCAATTCGAAAGATTATCGTTGGGCTGAGACATAAATGCTGCCCAACGATGATTCGATAAATGGCACTTTAGTATGTTAGGAGAGTCAGACATACTTGCAGTGTGTTTAGGTTTTAAAACATATTTGATAATCAACATATTAATGTCGTTTAAAAGACTCAAAACTCCGCTTTTTTATGGTATACTGTTTACGAAATAAACGTTTACCTTTACAACGGCAGATAAAGCCTAGACAAAGCGTGACGATCCGTGAGGGTTATCATAAGTGTACTGTAAGTGCACCGCCTCTAGGGACTGCCATTTTTTATGCCCCAAAGCCACTTTATTATTTATGAATAGCGATTTATTCTTAGATGAAAGTGGTGATTTGGGTTTCACTTTTACCGCACCATATCGAAATGGGGCTCAAGTAGATATTTAACCATCGGGTATATTGTTTGCGATTCAACCAGGTCTAAGCTGGTGAAGAGAATAGTACACAATACTTATAAGAAGTTTGGATTTGATCCAGCAAAAGAAAAGAAGGCCACTAAGCTTAAACAAATTCAT
>DATHKS010000416.1:0-14015 GCA_035488975.1 Chitinophagaceae bacterium
ACTTCATCTTTAACCACCCGGTTGGCACCAAGGGTGTTCTAAAGGTCGAATACGGCTATCATTATATAGAGATCCTCTCGCAAAAAGGATCTTCGCCCGCATACAAGATCGCCTACCTCTCACAGCCAATCGAGGCCAGTGGGGAGACGGACCAGGCGGCGAACAGCCAGGCAAATCTTTTTGCCGGAGATAGCCGCGACCAGAAACTCTTCGACGCAAATGCCGATAAGCTCAGGGCGAAAGGGATCAATAAATTATTCGCCGGCAATATCCTCCCGAATGCTTCCGATGTACAGGGCCTCGGGTCCTCGAGAAACTTCGTGAAAGATATATACCAGGCAAAACTTGGCGAGGTATTGCAGCCGGAGCGGGTTGGCGACAACTATGTAGTGGCGATCATTACCGAGATCAACGAAAAGGGAACACAGTCGGTGGCGAAGGCGAGAATGATGGTAGAGCCATTGTTGCGTAATCATAAGAAGGCAGAGGTATTGGCGAATAAATTAGGAAAGAATGTTACCAGCCTCGAGGCCGCCTCTACCGCATGGGGAGGAAAACCAATAGAAATTGCAGATAGCCTGCGCATGAACGGATCGAGATCGGAAATTGTAGCCAACGAACCGAAAGTGATAGGGGCTGCATTCAATCCTGCCAACAAGGGCAAGATTGTCTCTCAGGTGATAGAGGGAACGAGCGGAGTCTTTGCGGTGAGGGTTGACAACGTGTCTGCGACAGCCGTTGCGGATGCTAACGTGGCCGATCAACGCAAGGCGAAATACCAGGAAGCTAAAATGAAGGGGATGTACGGAGCGCAGATGCTGTTACAGACATTGAAGGACGCGGCCGATATCAAAGACGATCGAAGCAAATTCTTCTAAATAGTTATACAACCAAATCCAACAGTACGGTCCCGCCATTCGGCGGGACTTTTGTTTGTGGGTGGCCGAGAAGTGTAACTGGAGCTAAATGACGTCAATCGTGAGACGTGAATCGTGAATAGCAGCCGTCGCTTATGAGCCACCTGTCAGAGTGAAATTACGGGCCCGTAATTAGCTTCTCCTGAAGCCTAATTCCAATTAATAAGATACCCGTCAACAATAGCCCCACGCGGAATGTTATCTTTGTTTACTCAAGCGCAAGTGAAAATGACGGAACCTTTGATCAATAAAGTAGCGGAAAGCGGCCTGGTCACACTCGACCCCGCCACCTATTACCCCGCCGGTGATACGGCCGTCTTCGATATGAAGGGTTACCTGTTCATGGAGCTGATCCTGAAGGAGAAAGACTTCCGCGAGGCGTTGAAGAAGGTGGATTGGGAAGCCTATCGCGACAAGAATGTTGCGGTCACCTGTACCGCCGATGCGATCATTCCCGTGTGGGCGTACATGCTTGTAGCCGCCTATCTCCAGCCTGTGGCAAACGAAGTTGTGATGGGCGATGAAAAGGAACTGAATCGCCGGCTTTTCTTAAAGAATCTCTCCAAGATCGACGTCGACTCCTTTACGGATAAACGCGTGGTAATAAAAGGCTGCGGTGAAATTCCCGTCGGCGATTTCGTGTACATGGAACTCACACGCATGCTTCGCCCGGTGGCAAAGAGCATCATGTATGGCGAACCCTGCAGCACGGTGCCGGTATATAAGCAACAGGCTGCTGTCAAGAAGGATTAAAACCATCCTCTGTTCCTGAACATACGTATCATCCAGATGGGAATGAGCAGCATAATGCTCACGGCGATCCAGAAGCCGTATTGGTTATGGAGATAGGGGATCGCATCGAAGTTCATTCCGAAGATACCCCCGATGACCGTGGCGGGAGCAAGCAGACAGGTCACGATTGCCATGACCTTCATGACCTCATTCATTTTTAGGTTCACGTTGTTGATATAGAGATCCTGCAAGCTGACTACAATATCCCGATAGTTCTCGCTGAGATCGATGGCCTGCACGATATGGTCGTAGATATCTTTGAAGTATTTTGTATTGCGGTCATCGAGCAGGTCGCTTTCGCTTCTTAATATTCCCCCGATGAGGTCGCGGACCGGAACGGTATTTCGTTTCAGCACGATCAGCTCTTTCCTGAGCTGATTGATCTTGGCCAGTGAACGCTTGTTGCTGTTCCGTATTACCTCTTCCTCGAGCGACTCGATCCTTTCTCCCAACTTCTCCATCACCAGGAAATAATTATCGACAATGAGATCGAGCATCGTATAGCAGAGATAGTCGGAGCCTCGCTGGCGGGCTTTACTGGTCGCGAATTTCAAGCGCTCCCGCAGAGGATTGAATACATCTCGCTGGGCATCTTCCTGGAAGCTGATCACAAAGTCTTTTCCGAGGGCAATGCTGATCTGTTCCTGCTCCACCGTTTGATTCTCCTCGTTAAAATAAAGCATGTTGAGGAGGCAGAAGAGGATCCCGTCCACCTCGTCCATTTTAGGTCGTTGATTGATGCTCAGAATATCTTCGATCAACAAAGGGTGGATGCCGAAATGCTGGCTTATCTTATCCACGTCGGCCTTTCGAAGACCATCGATATTTATCCATGTGATGTGGTTGCTTTCCCTATAACCAAAACTATCCTCGATACCGGAAAGTTTTTTTTCCTCGAGCGTATTGCCATCATAGTCGTACACGTGAATGGTCACATCCTGCGCCTCTTCCCGCTGTGGAATGATGGTGGGATTGACCAATAGTATTTCCTTGGTCCGCTCCGTGCCGAAGAGATTGGGCAGGTAGAGATACTTCAGATATTTCTCGGGCTTTATTCGAACGTTCATAGGAGAAAGTTAGCAAACAATTAGAGAATTAGGCAATTTGATAATTTGGTAATTTGACAATTAGCCAATGGGGCGTGCTATGTGAAAGGGTTGTCGAATCTCGATCTTGGTCTTATTGTATTTCTTTGTGCCCCTTTGTGTTCTTTGTGTCTTAGTGGTTCAACCAAATTATCAAATTGGCTAATTGTTTTATATTTATTGAGAATGCAGGAACAACAAAAGGAAATATCACCTAAAAGAGGGTCTTCGATCTGGCAATTGACCCGGCAAACATTTGCCGAACTGAAGTCGCATGATCCCCTGCGGATGGCCGGCGCTACGGCCTTTTTCACCACGTTTGCATTACCCCCGATCATCATTATCCTCTTCCAACTCTTCTCCCTTTTTTTCAGCCGGAGGCTGGTAGGCACACAAATGATGGAAGTGTTAACGCATAATCTCGGAGCAGAGGGCGCGAAGCAACTCCGGGAGACCTCGCGGGGATTCCGAACGCTTGCGCAGAATTGGTACACGGCCGTTGCGGGATTCCTGTTCCTGGTATTTGTTGCGACAACGCTTTTCTCCGTTATCAAGAATACACTGAATGAAATATGGGATGTGAGGTCGGGAGGCTCTTCGGTATTCTTTAAACTCCAGAAGAGGGCTAAATCGCTATCCCTGATTGTGGGGGCAGGCATATTATTCTTATTCGGGATCATGATCGACACCTTCGAGGTGTTGGCCGGAAATTCAATCGATCAAATATTTTCTGGCGGCGGTTCCTTCTTCAAAGGAATATTAAATGAGATCGTGGGGGCCTGCATCGTAACGACGTGGTTCCTGGTGGTGTTCCGGTACCTGGCCGATGCCCGCCCATCCTGGAAGGCGGCCCTGGCGGGTGGCGCGCTCACGGGAATATTCTTTTCGGCAGGAAAGGTGCTGCTTTCCTATCTACTGAGGAAAAGCAATATCAGCGTGGTCTACGGAGCATCGGGTTCGATCGTACTTATACTGCTCTTCGTTTTCTATTCATCATTCATCCTTTATTTCGGCGCCAGTTTCATAAAGATATTCTCGGCATCCATCGGGCACCCCATCACGCCGATGAACAAGGCCTATCGGTATCAACTGAAACGCATGGGATAAAAAGCAATTTGACAATTTGGTAATTTGACAATGTGATAATTGTGCGTGCTCCGATACGAAACGTTTTTACCGATTAGGTCATTGGCACATTATCAAATTGCCAAATTGTCAAATTTTTTTTTATGAACATCCCACCTCGAAAGAAATCATTCGTATAGATCTGCCGCCTGCGAGGCCAGGATCTCCCTGTACTTACCAAACAACTTGGTCTTCGAGATGAAGCCCACGAATTCTTTCTCCTTATTCAAGACAGGCAGGTACCAGCTTTGGGTAATATCGAATTTCTCCATGACGGTATGCATGTCCTGGTCCTGGTAGAGAACGGCCCGCGGCTTCTTTACCAGTGTTCGCAAAGCAATGGAATCGAATTTCGATGGCTCGAAGAGGAGCTGCTTGATATCATTCAACTCAATGATGCCCGCAAATTTCTTTTTGCTATCATGAACGGCGAATATATTTTTCTCGCTGCGCTTAATGAGCTCTACGAGGTCGCGAAGCTTCTTATCGATGGCGATCGTATCATAAGTGTCTTGCAGCATTTCCTCCAGCTGGATGGAGGTGAGGATATTCTTCTCCTTCTTATGGGTGAATACCTGGCCTTCCATTGCCAATTTCTTAAGATCCATCGAATACGGCTCGTAACTTTTTACAATGAAGAACGAGATCGAAGAGACGAGCATGAGGGGAATGAACAGTTCGTATCCGTTCGTGATCTCGGCAATCAGGAATATTGCCGAGAGCGGGCAGTACATCACGCCACTGAGAACTCCCGCCATTCCAACGAGACTGAAGTTCCCTTCGGGTATCCTGACGCCCCCGGTGTTGTTGATAAGCCTGGAAAAGAAAAACCCAAGATACGCACCCGTGAAAAGAGAGGGAGCAAAATTACCGCCATTGCCCCCGCTGCCGATCGTGATAGCGGCGGCGATCGGTTTGAGCAACACGATGAGGCCTGCAAAGACGACCAACGACCAATTCTCGCTCATCAGGGAGAAGAGAGCGGTGTTGTCTTTTACTTTCTCGGGAGTTCCGTTGGCGACAAGTTTTACACTCTCATATCCCTCGCCGAAGAGGGGAGGAATAAAGAAATAGAGCGCCATCAGCATGAGGCCTCCAAGGATGGCCTTGAAGTAGACATTCTTTTTCCAATGATGAATTCTTATCTCTACGCCCTTGAAAGACCTTGCATAATAGAGTGAAATAAAACCGGCAAGTATGCCGAGCAGGATATAAAAGGGTACGTTGGTATAATCGAAATGCTCGCGCAGGACAAAGTTGAACATAGAAGACTCCTGCAATATGATCTTCGAACAAAGCGCGCCGATGGCCGAGGAGATGATGAGCGGGATGAAGTAGCTGACGATCGTTTCGGGAAGCAAGACCTCGATGGCAAATATGACGCCCGCGATCGGCGCATTGAACACGGCGGATATTCCCGCCGCCGCGCCACAGCCGATGAGAAGTGTCCGGTCCCTGTAATTAAGATCACTGATCCTGGCCGTGTTCGATCCTATGGCCGATCCTGTCGCCACGATCGGAGCCTCCAGGCCGGCAGAACCGCCAAGGCCGACCGTCAACGAACTGGTAATAATATGGAGATAGGTATGACGAAGTGGAATGAATGATGACTTGCGTGCAATGGCACGAAGCACCATTGGTATTCCTTTTTCAATTTGTTTCCCGAAGAAGGTATTCACGATCCATACCACGAGCAGCAGCCCGACGATGGGAAATAAGAGGTAGGCGAAATCGCTCACGTGGATCTCCCTGATCCAATGCTGGAGATAGTGAACGAACATTTTTAACAATACCGAGGTTAGCCCTGAAAAAAGCCCGACCAGTGTAGCGACCAGCATGATGTATTGAACACGCGTAAGTTTTGTGCGGAGAGAATAAACCACAAATTGATACAAACGCTTGACTGGCTGCATGTAGACGGGTTTCGTGAAAGATTTGCCGGGCTGTAAAGATAGGAAGGCTTCGGGACTGCATTCGGGTATCTGGAATTACAGAAGACTCCTGGCCCGTTCGAGGTCTTCGGGAGTATCTATTGCCACGCTTTTAAAATCGACCTCTGCCATCCGGATCCGGACGCCATTTTCAAGGTAGCGCAGCTGCTCCAGCTTCTCGGCGCGTTCCAGGGAAGACTGCGGCCATTTGGTGAAGCGAAGAAGGGCCTCCTTGCGAAAGCCGTACACGCCGATATGCAGGAAATGCGTAGTGGAAATCGACGTATTGGATGGAAAGGGGATCACACTCCTGCTGAAATACATGGCATCGGACTTATGATCGACTACCACCTTCACGCTGCTGGTGCTATCGAGTTCTTCCTGCGCCAGTATCTTTCGCATTAGCGATCCGACCATCACCGCGGGATCGGCGAAGAGCCGCACCAACTTCTCCAACGGCTCCTTACGAATGAAAGGCTCATCACCCTGCACATTTATGATGATGTCCGCGTTCATTCCTTCCACAGCCTCGGCAATACGATCGCTGCCACTTTCGTGTGCATTCAGGCTCATGATGGCATTTCCTCCATTGGAGATGATCTCATTGTATATTATCTCGCTGTCTGTGACTACGAATACTTTTTCGAACAGGCCCGTCGACACAGCGGCATCATAGGTGTGCCGGATGACGGTCCTGGCGCCCAGCATTTTCATCAGCTTGGCGGGGAAGCGTGTAGCGGCATAACGTGCGGGGATCATTGCGATGGGGAGCATCTCGCAAAACTATACAACAATTTGGCAATTTGATAATTTGGTAATTTGATAATGGGGCGTGCTACGATGGGTAGTGAATGATCGGTCAGAAGTAATTGGCACATTTTCAAATTTGCACATTGGCTAATTACCAAATTATCAAATTGCCAAATTGTTCTACAGCTTTTTAAACGGCTTCTTCATCAGTTGCATGAAGTTCTCGTCCATCTCATTCGGGTAGTGCTTATCGAGGCCATACCGGATATCTTTCGCATGCAGGTGACGATAGGTGCCGAGCAGGCGATCCCAGAAGGAGAAGACGGCTCCGTAGTTGCTATCCGTATAGGGCTGCTTCCAGTGATGATGCACCTTATGCATATTGGGGGAAACGACCAGGTAGCTGAGCCAGCGATCCAATCGCTCGGGTAGCCGGATATTGGCATGGGTGAATGCCGTGGCTATTATCACAAGCGTCTGGTAGATCATGACACTGTACATGGGAGCGCCGGAAATGAATATGAGCAGAAGAAAAAAGAGGCCGCGCAGGAAACTATCACCGGGGTGATGACGAAGGCCGGTGGTCACGTCAACGCTGTTATCGCTATGGTGTATCAGGTGAAACCGCCAGAGCATCCTGTTCTTATGCATGACGATGTGTACCAACCAACTGCTGAAATCGAGCGCCAATACCCCGATGAGAATAGTAAGGAGGATGCCTGCATTGGACCAATAGACAAGGCCGAACTGCTGCTGGAAGCACCAATCGGAAAGCTTTACAATGAGGATGGCCAGGAATGTATGTATGACAAGGTGAATGACGGTGAACCCGAAATTCACGGCCGCATGATTTATCTTCCTTCGTTTATATTTCAGTGGAAAGAGAGGGATGGCACCTTCGATGATCCAGAAGAAAAGGAGGCCGCCGACCAGCAGGGCCATTCGTTGAAGCGGCCTTTGGTCCAGGGTCGAAAAGTATTGAAGAAGGTCGTGCCACATATGGAAGCCGATTACCCTGAGAAGTTACGAAGTAAAACCGGAATCATCTTCGGTGGACGGATAGACAGACACAGGCGTCTCAAATTCATTGGAGCAATTGAAGCAATGGTATGTTTTTTCCGCGGCGATGGCGAAACTACTCAGCAAAAATGTGCCGATGGCGCTGATCCAATTGGAGGCTTTGCGTGGCGAGCTGACCTTTTCGATATTGGTAGAGTTGCACCGGGGACAGGCGAGCGTTGCCTTGAATTCCTCCTGCAAACGGGTTAATAATTCCCAGGCTTCCTTGGCCCTGGACTCCGCAACCATCAGTTTAATGCCTCCAACTGCATTGGTGAGGATCGGATCGAGAGTAACGGTATTCTCATCCTTGAGCCAGGACTTGATCCCCTCTTGCTCCAGGCGGCCCATGGCAAGATGGGCGGGAATGTAATTATCATATGACCAGATAACGACAAAATTCATGAGAGAGGGATTGAGGTCAAATAATGAATAACGACCGGGAGGCAAATTCGTTTTCTGAAATTGCCCGGCAGCAGGGGGAATTGGTTGAAGAGGGTTTATTGATTCAGCATCAAAGGCATCACCAGCATCAGCAATTCTTCCTGTTCGTCCTGCTCGGTAGGCTTGATCAGCCCGGCCTTCGTAGGAGTGGAGAGCTCAACATTCACATCGGTGCTATCGGCGGCCGAAAGCATTTCGATGAGGAATTTGGCATTGAATGCAATTACCAGGTCCTCGCCATTGTACTGGCACTTCATGCGTTCGTTTCCTTCGAAACTGAAATCGACATCCTGTGCCGCCAGCTGAAGTTCGCTGCCACTGATGCTAAGCGCTACCTGGTTGGTGCTTTTATTACTGAATATGCTGATCCGGCGGAGTGCGCTTTGAAAATCCGCTTTGTTGACGGTGAGACGATAGGGATTGTCGGCCGGTATTACCACCTTGTAATCCGGGAAGCGCGCGTCGATCAGCCGGCAGCTCATCCGGGTGGTACCATGCTGCACAAAAAGATGATTGCTGTTGTAGCTCAGCGTGAGCTCATCGTCATTCGAGGCAATGGCGGATTTCAACAGGTTGAGCGGCTTCCTGGGTACGATGAATGTATCCGCCTTGGGGCAGCTTACATCCTTTCTTTTGTAGCGAACCAGGCGATGTGCATCGGTGGCCACACACTGCAATCCTTTTTTATCAAGCTCGAAGAACACGCCTGTCATGGCTGGGCGAAGATCGTCGTTGCTTGTAGCGAAAAGTGTCTTATTGATCGCGGTAATAAGGGACGAAGCGGTGAGGGTAAATGAGGTGGTGTCATCGGCACCCGGCTCCTTTGGAAAATTGTCCGGATTCTCTCCCATTACCTTGTATTTCCCATTGTCGCTTGTGATCTCGACGCCGAAATTCTTATCGATATTGAACGTAAGCGGCTGATCGGGGATGTTCTTTAACGAATCGAGCAGGATCTTGGCGGGAATACAAACCTTGCCGCTGTCCTTGGCCTCGATGTCCAACTGAATCCGCATGACTGTCTCCAGGTCCGTGGCCACAACGGTCAGCTTGTTTTTCTCCACCTCGAAAAGAAAGTCCTCCAGGATCGGCAGCACGGTATTGGCATTGATCACACCCGCGATATGCTGCAGTTGTTTCAGTAGGGAGGAGGAGGACACAATGAACTTCATCTTGGAAATCGTTTGCGGCGAAACTACTGATTTTTAAAACACAGCCAACCTTTTCAAACCTCCCGGGGATTAATTGTTCATTGTCCCGGCAAGCCCGGGTTTGGGGAAATTGGCGCTTTCATCATCTTTTGTATCTTTCGGACTTCAAATGTTTCAACCATATGTTCGACAAGATTTTCGGCTGGGGAAAGAAGAAAGAGGAGCCGTCAAAAGAGATCCCCTTCGGTCGCTATTCGGATAATAATAAGCCCCTTGCAAAGGTCAATCGTTGGACCGACGCCGACAACCTTTTCAAGGAGAAGAAATACCCTGAAGGAATAGACGCTTTCTTCGACTATCTGCGCGATGATGTGGCCGGCAATGTTGTGTATGAAAGAAAGGGGCTGGAAGGGAAGTTTGAAATTTACCAGGGATCCAAGATCGTGCGCGGGAGCTTCGACCAGGCGCAACTAAGAGCGGAAGTGACCCTCGCCAAGATGCCACAACCTGCAGTTCCCGTAATGCGACGCCTGCTGGAGATGAACTTTAACCTTTACTATAGCCGGTTTGCACTCGACCACGAGCGGCTTTGCATGCGTTTCGACAGCACTACCGAGACGGCCAGTCCAAGCAAACTCTACTATGGCCTGAAGGAATTGTCGACGAAGGCAGATAAACAGGACGACCTGCTCGTGCAGGATTTCGCCATGCTCGAAACGCTGGATAGCGAGCACATAATTCCTATTCAAAACGACGAAAAGGAGATCAAGTTCCAATATCTTCAAAAATGGGTGCAGCAGACCCTTGATACGATCGGAGCGCTCGATGCGGATAAGTTCTCGGGCGGGATCTCCTACCTGCTTCTCTCGCTTCTTTACCGCATAGACTATCTCATCACGCCGGAAGGAAAGCTATTGAACCAGCTGGAGACCATTGCCGCCGTTTATTTTAAGAAAGAGGAAAGATCCGCCGTGGAGAAGAACCGCGATATGGTCGAAGTGTATAAACAGATCCTGACCAGGTCAAAGGAAGACGTCTTCACTTACCTGTTTCGTTCCAAATACACATTCGCGATCGTTGCCCCGCAGAACTATAAGGCGGTGGCCGATTCCATCCATGGCGCCAATACCAATATGGTATGGTACCGCGACAATGGCCATCCCTTCATCGCCATGCAGGTAATGGAGTATGGCCTTTCTTATTGCCAGTACTCCTATAGCCTGCCCAGGGTGATAACGGAATTGTTCAGCCTCTACAATCACATTAACTACAGTGATTATTTTGCAGCGCTGGGACATACCGAGCATTATTACAACGCGGCAACGAATCAATTCAACAATAATGCGATTGCAGAGAAGATCAGGGTGATCCAGGATAAATGGCGCGACAAATATCCCAATATGGACTTCAAGGTGCAGAACCTTCGCTTTGATAATCTCGTCAATTTCGATCATACTTTCACCAATGAAATGGAATTCCTGAACATGGAGGCCAAATAGTAAAGGGTAAGTCACGAAGACAATAGTTAAATTTCAACGTACATGGATCCACAGCACATCATCGAACAATTCCAGAGGGCCATCATACAAATAGCAACGGCATCGGGCACCGGGACCGGTTTTTATGTAAAGGAGTTCAACCTGATCGTCACGAATGATCACGTGGTGGCGGGAAATGCGGAAGTGACCATCGCCGGAAAGGCCTTTGACAAGGCTATGTCGCGGGTATGGTACACCGACCGCAAACATGATCTTGCTTTCCTGGAAGCGCCACCCAAGATCGAATTGCCGGAGATCCGTCTCGGCCAGTACGAAGGAATGAAGGATGGTGACCGCGTTGTTGCCATCGGTCACCCGTATGGCCTCAACTATACGGCCACACAGGGTGTGATCTCCAAGGTGGATAGGATCAGGGATGGACTGAAGTTCATACAGATCGATGCGGCCATTAATCCCGGCAATAGCGGAGGACCTCTGGTGAATGATTCCGGAGAGGTGATAGGCGTCAACTCGTTCATCATAAAAGGAGGCGATAATCTCGGCTTCGCCCTTCCCGTAAGCTATCTCCGGGAGGCGTTGCAAATGTATATTCCAAACAGGGGGCTGGCATCGACGCGTTGTTTCAGCTGCGGCTATCTTGTAACGCAGGCCAATATCGATTCAACCAAATATTGCCCTAGCTGCGGAACGGAAGTAACACTGCCTGAGATACCGGAAAAAGAAATAGAGACCGTTGGTACGGCAAAGACGATAGAGGATATATTGACTGATCTCGGGAAGAATGTGCGACTGGCGCGGGAAGGCGTCAATAACTGGAGTGTGAAGGAAGGCTCGGCTAAAATAAAGATCGTTTATAATGCAGAGAATTTCTTCGTAGCCGGGGATGCCTATCTCTGCCAGATGCCCTCCGACCCACTGAAGATAAAGCCGCTCTATCAATTCCTGTTACAGGAGAACTACCGGATAAGTGGAATGGTCCTTAGCTGCGTGAAGCAGAATATAGTCCTTAGTTGTATCATGTACGATATGGATATGACCAAAGAATATGGTGCGGCATCATTCCGGAATCTTTTTCAGCAGGCGGACTACTATGACGATTTTCTAAAGAAAGAATATGGATGCGTGGATCGGTTGGAAGAGTGAACAACGTGAATCGTGAGTCGTCAATCGTGAATACAACACTCAATAATGAGGATATTCGAATCGAGTATGGTCCTTTCCTAATCGATTCGAATATTCTGATAACGGAGTGTGGTATTCACGATTGACGACTCACGATTCACGATAGAAGAGTGACGTAAATTATAGAGTATGTTCAAGAAATCCCTCACCCCCGAACAAGCCCTTCAAAAGCTAAAGCAATACTGCGGCTACCAGGAACGCTCACATAGCGAGGTGGTGGATAAATTATACAGCCTTGGTGTTTGGAAAAACGAACACGACGCCATACTATCGTCCCTCATAGAGCAGGGCTACCTGAATGAAGAGCGTTTTGCTATTGCCTTTGCGGGTGGTAAATACCGCATCAAGCAATGGGGGAGGGTCAAGATCAAATACGAGCTGAAACAAAAAAAAGTAAGCGACTATTGTATTAAGAAGGCATTGGCCCAGATAGACGAGGAGGAATATCTCGCCACCCTGAAAAAAATCACCGAACAGAAATATGCGGCACTCAAATCCGAACAGTACATGGTGCGGAAGAAGAAGACATTCGACTACCTGATGGGGAGAGGGTTTGAGCCCGGGCTGATCACCGCCGCCCTGGCAAGCATTACGGAAAAAAAAGAGGGATAAAATGTTTTATCCCTCTTTCCAATTTTATTGCACCATGATCTTTTCCGTCTGTTGGAAATCGCGTCCCGTGAACTTCACCATATACAATCCCTTCTGAAGTGTGGGCAATGGCAATCTGAAATAACCCGTTACACCATTCATATTCTTTGTCATCACCCGCTTGCCATCGGTGGTAAATATCTCGATGCGCTCGATGGAGGCGCCTGAAGTAACTTCAGCCATACCGGTCGTGATCACGGTTGGGTACACCCGCAGACCACCATGATCCGTTCTCGTCAATGAGATGATTGGTGAAAAATGGAACGATCCGCCGATGTCCACGATGCGAAGACGATAGAGGATCTTATCCGGATTATTGAAATTGTGGCGGTAGGAGTAATCGGAACCATTCGATTTTCCAGAGGCGACAACCTCACCGGCTACCTGGTAAGTATTTCCATCCAAACTGTATTCGACAACAAACTTATCGAGGTTCTCCTCCGCAGTCGTCGTCCACTTGAGATCGTTATATCCCTGGAAGGCGTTACCCGAGAACGTGACCAGGTTCAATGGCAATGCGCCGCCCACGGCATTTACTTTATACAGCTCATTTGCGGTGAGAGATACCGCGTATAGGGTTCCATCCTGCGCTTCGCCGAAGGCTGAAATATTAGCAGGAAGACCAGTCTGCGTACTTGTGGAAAGCGTTCCAAAACTGGGAGAGTGTATCAGCCAAATTTGTCCCGAATAGAAATCCGTTGCTATATAAAAACCCTGGAGCGCAGGAAATTCCGATCCATGATAGACATATCCTCCCGTAACAGCCGAGGCGCCATTCCCGGGGTTTGGATACTGTAGTACAGGAACCACCGTACCGGTTGGAGCACAAAGCGGAGTGATGTCCATATTCTGTAGCGTTCCCTCGTAACAGCGCCAGCCATAGTTGGCGCCGGAGGTTCCGCCTGCACGAAAATCAACCTCCTCGCGCAATCCCTGTCCTACATCACCGATCCACATATCTCCTGTTACCCGGTCGAAGCTCCAGCGGAAAGGATTCCGCAGGCCGATGGCCCACGTCTCCGGTGTGATCACGCCCGCATCCACATCCATCCGGATCATCTTGCCCAACTGTGAGTTAACGTTCTGGGCATTTCCATTCGGATCGTTTCCGTCTCCTCCATCTCCCGTACCGAAGTATAGATAATTCACTCCTCCTTCCGGCTTGAACTGCAGGTGTCCTCCATTGTGATTGGCAAATGGTTTGGGAATAGTAATGAGCGGAGCCACCGGGTTAGCGGTAGGGTTCGCTACGTTGGGGTTTGCAGAGACAGAATACCTCGCGACAGTTATATCGCCGTTGGTATTGGTATAATACACGAAGAACAACCCGTTGCTTGCGTAATTTGGATGAAAAGCCATACTTAACAGGCCCTGCTCATCTCCCGTAGATAATAACGATGTGATGTCGAGGAAGGGAGTAGCTAACAAA
>DATHKS010000417.1:0-3592 GCA_035488975.1 Chitinophagaceae bacterium
TCGTTGTTCTCGCCGCCTTTCTCCTCGGTCATGTAGAGTAGCAGTGTCTGACCATCGTGCGCCATCGTAGCGCCGTTTTGGCGGCCACGATCGTATTTCAGGTAATTCCTGATACGAAGGGCATTGGGTTTGCTCCATCCACCGTCGCGCGTACGATAGCTCATGCTGACGCCATTTCCTACATAGTCTCCATCGATGAATGCATTCCGGATGAGGATGCGGTTATTATCGGGAGAGATCCAATACACGGCATTATAGTGATAGGTATTGAGGGGATAGCCCATGTGGATGGCGCCGCCCCATTTCCCCGCGCTGTCGCGTTCGGAATACCAGATGTCCTGCGAATTACGGATAGACCGGTATTTGGTATTATGCGGGTCGTTCTCGCAAATGAAAAACAGGAGGTTCCCATCGGCGGAGACGGTCGGACGCAGTTCGGGAAGATCGGTATTGATATTCGGCCCCAGGTTCTCGATCTTGAGGACGGTGGAGGCGGTGATGATATTATCTTTCTGAGCGATCAGTTTCCCGGTTGTATCGGGGGAAGGCTGGGCCTCAGTCATATACACGCAGGCTACCGCTGTAAAAAGGAGGATGGCTTTTTTCACAACAATTGGATTTCCTCCAAAATAATATAAAATACTTAGTATTTATAATTTTGAGGGGTAAATGGGTTGCCAACCTCACCTACGGGTTGGCAACCCGGTTTCAGGGTTGGCAACCCTGAAACTTACGCCTTCACCTTGATATTCCTGAAATAGACCACGCTATTAGGATCATGCGCCTGGAGAGCGAAGGTGCCATTGGAGATCAGTCGTTGCTCCTGGCCCTTGTCGCGCGATACATTCTCGGGTTCGGTATAGTCCACAACGGTCTTGTCATTGACTTTTATGATGACACGCTTTCCTTCCACTTTAATATACTCCGTAAACCATTCTCCATCCTTTACCAGCACATCCTTTACATCGACGATATTATACAGGCTGCCGGTTCTTTTCCAGTCGGTATGAGAGTTGTTTACCTGCACTTCGTATCCCTTCTTCGGCCAGCCACCCTGCTGAAATTCCGTGTGAAAGTAGATGCCGGAATTCGCCCCGGGCATTGTCATCACCTCCGCCTTGAATTCGAAATTCTTGAAATCATGATTCTTTACCGGCCCACTGTAGAACAGGTGCGATGTCTTTCCATGAACGACGATCCGTCCGCTATCGACGGAAAAGGATTCTGCATTGTCGCCGGCTGACCACCCCGAGAGTGAATTTCCATCAAACAGCGATATCCATCCATCGTTCGATGCGGGATGTGAAAATGAAAGAAAGAGCGATGCGGCTATCAAAAGACAGCAGGAGGCTAAGATTTTCATGAGTAAATGAGTTGTTGGAAACCGAAGGTAGGCATGTAGGCGTTTTCTGCAAATTATTCATAAGATATTATGGTCGGATATGAAGTGTTGTCCCACAGATTTCACAGATATGTTTCTGTGTATGTTGACGTCGAAATTCATGAAGCGTCATTGTCGGCAGATGCGAGATGATATCGCCGGAACGGCGCTGAGGAGGAGAGGTGAGTGCCAATAATGTTTACGCAATAGTATTCAATGCGCCCCGGAAGACGACAATTAAATACTGCGCTGGATTCGATGATTAAGCAATGATCAGATCATCAGACCGCCAATTTTACATTGACGGCATTAGGGCCCTTGGGTCCCATCTCTACTTCGAAGATCACTTTGCTGTGTTCCTTTATCGGTTGAAGAACGGAGTTAATGTGAACGAATATACTTTCCTGGCTTACCTGGTCTTTAATAAATCCATAACCTTTTGCATCATTGAAGAAGGTAACGACTCCCTTCCGAATAAGGTCGGCGGGATCTATCGGCTCCTGCTTTGGCACACCGATCTCAATGTCTTCCAGTCTCACCTTCGTTTGTTTACGGGGATCAGGAGGAGTGGCTGAGATGTTTCCATTCTCATCAACATAGGCGAGCATATCGTCGAGACTTTTGCCCTCCTTTGAATTTTCCTTGCGTTCTTGCTTTCTTTCTTCCTTTTCTTTCTTGTTCTGTTGTTTCTTCTTTTCTCTTTCCTTTTTGTTCCAGGTTTCGCCCATAGTGAATTAAGCTTAATTTTTAAATGTTGTTAATAAATCAGGGTGGTGGGAGAGTCGGAAAACCAGGCTAATTGCTTTCCTCCAATTCCATTGAAGATACGCAATTTTTTCGAGCCCTGCCGGTTTAAAACATCGTTGTTTTACGAGGGAATTCCGGGTGTCAAAAAATAACTACATTCAGTCATGAAGTCTAGATGGTTATACCTGATTTTGTGTTTCCTGGCCGCCTCACCTGGGGTTGAAGGCCAGGGTTACACTTCGCCCTCGGGCAAGCTTTTTATCATCGGCGGTGGCGATCGCCCACCTTCCCTGATGAAGTCGCTGGTAGCAACAGCCGGGCTGCAACCCGGCGACTATGCCGTAGTGCTCCCAATGTCGAGCGAGAGTCCCGATACCTCGTTTGTTTATTTCAAGGCAGACCTGGAATCCGTTTGGCCGCATTCGATCGTCAATTTCAATTTTACGCCCGCAAAGATCCACGACAAATCCTGGCTGGATTCACTGGCGCACGCTAAGCTTGTTTTCATCACCGGCGGCGACCAGGACCGATTCATGTCGGCCGTTCTGAACACACCAGTATATAATGCGATTCACGATGCTTTCCGTAATGGCGCGACCATTGCGGGAACGAGCGCCGGAGCGGCCGCGATGAGCAAGTACATGATCACCGGGAATTCGCTGCTGGATACGGCTTATCGCGCCACCTTCAGCCGGCTCAGGAAGGACAATCTCGAGATAAAGGAAGGCCTGGCGTTGCTCGACAAAGTGATCATAGACCAGCATTTCATCGTGAGGAGCCGGTATAACCGCCTGCTCTCGGCTATTGCAAAATATCCTTCATTTCTCTGTATCGGCATCGATGAGGAAACAGCGATCATCGTGCAGGGCAACCGCATCTCCGTTGCCGGTTCGGGGCAAGTGGTCGTACTACAGCATCCTGTCGATTTGAAGGTCACCGGTAAGGGGTTGATCAAGATGAAGGATATAAGGTTTAGTGTGTATACGGAGGGAGATGTGGTTGAGGTGAGGGCGGGCAATCGCAAGTAGGAATTAGGGACTGGGAATTAGGAATTAGGCTGTAGTTCGAAAATTTCCTTTGCATGGGGGAATGATCATACGAGGAATAAGAATTGGGTCGTTGTCAGGAGTTTCCTCTTAACCTTGGAACATACGAAGGCTACTATAACAAAAATCAGATCTTACAAAATGCAAGGTACACTTCTGATGAAGCCAAATTCCCAATTCCCAGTCCCTAATTCCCACTTATGTCAGGGACAGTCAAATCACAACACTACTACCATCCAATCCCATAATCCTCCCCATGATTCGAAGAACCACCCCAGAAACTCCCGTGCTTCCAGTCGAACCAGATCGCATTGATGGGCCCACTGGTGCGATCATCGAACGATAGTATATAGCCCATTTTCTTCAAGGCCGTTCTTATCTCCTCCGGTGTCTTATCCTGCAACAACAGGTTGCCCGG
>DATHKS010000418.1:0-15870 GCA_035488975.1 Chitinophagaceae bacterium
TACGAGATACGGAATACTCCAGCTCTGAAGGAAATAAGAAAATGCGCCGGCCACCCCAATGAGGATGGTAAAGAACATGGTAATGCTTGCCGCGGCAGGGATCTGGAAAAAAGGTGAATCGAGGAAGAAACCGATCGCCACGAGAAACAGAAAGGCTGCGAAAACGCTCAGCACAGCCGCGAAGTGATGCCGCTTGAATAGAGAATCCACGAACTCCGGGGTATAGTGCCGCACGTCGCGCGTAGGGCGCAGGCGGAAAGGTCTCTCGAAATACCACTCAACCTTTATCAGGCTCACGGTATGATAGGTTTCCTTCGTTTCTTTCAGATGTGTTATATACTCACCGGGATTATTGATCACGGGCATCATGCGCCGCAAAATGGAACGGTCAGCCCGGAAGAAGTAGATGAACGAGATCGTCAAAATAAAAATGAGCCCGCTAAGGAATCCACCAGCGAGGAAAAAGATCTCGGTATTACTTATAAGTTCTTTGTAGCGCGTAAACTCATATGCTTTTACAAAATAAAAAATAAGGAACAGGATCGGGATAACGGAATTATTAATGCAGTACTTAAGAAAAGGATTGGTGGTGGCGGAGAGGAACCTGAAGTGTTTGCTGAAGAGTACGAACGTGCTGATATTCCAGCTCATGATGAACATTCCAATGGCGATGCCTACCAACCCCGCGCTGATCGCATTTACATTCCCGAGATACTCAGGCGCCAGGAACAATGAATCGGCCCCGAAACCCTTCATGAAGTTGCCGCTGACCGTAGTGAAAAGTATTATCCAGAAAAGTAAGAGCACCTGGTATTTCCTGAAATGGAGGAAAAGTAATTGTATTGGAAAAGAATAATAGAAGCCCCTGAGCCATACTTTCATGAGTGAATAGCTGGTTATGTTTAAAAATACTATTTAATGCGTGCAATTCAAACAGCTTAGTCAGCCATTAACGTTTTTATGGCTGCGAATAATATATCGCATGCAAACGAGCGATAAAAGAAGTACCATGGCAACGAACTGGTGTGCCACACCCAGCCAGATGAATCCCTCACGGTCCACGGCATGAAGCACAGTAAAGATGCCAAGCAGCACCTGCAAAAGCACCAGCAACAGCGGCCAGATCCTCGTCCTTTTGAAAAGAGGAGATCCTTTTACCTTAAAGGCCTTCCACGACCAAACAATGAGCAAGGCAGTGACCAGGTAGGCTAGATTACGATGAATGAAATGTATTATTAAAGGATTATCGAACAGGAAACTGATTCCGGGAAATTCCCTGTTACCATAACTATGGGGCGTTGATGGGATCCATGCACCGTTTATCGTTGGCCAGGTGGGAGCAATGGATGCCGCCTTCAGGCCCGCCATGAATGCCCCATAGATCAGCTGAAGCGTAAGCAAGGCTATCATCCAACCGGTAAAAGAATGTAGGCGCCGGTCGATAGTAAGCTGATATTCGGGCACCAGCAGTTGAAGTGCAAACCAAAGCGTGTAGCAAAGAAGACCGAGGGCGAAGATGAAATGGATCGCCAGTTTATAATGACTTACATAAAGGAGTTCGGAATCTTCCAGTCCACTCCGGACCATGATCCATCCTACCAGGCCCTGCAGTGCGCCGAGCAGGAAAAGAATGAGCAGGGGTCTTATCATTTCCCTCTTAAATCTTTTTTGCACAAGGAAGATCACGAAAGGGATAAGAAATGCGACTCCGATGAGCCTCGCCCAAAGACGGTGAAACCATTCCCAAAAGAATATGAATTTGAAATCCTTTAATGTAAAATATGAATTGAGGTGCCGGTACTGGGCTATCCCCTTGTATTTTTCAAAGGCAATGGCCCAATCGTGCTCATTCATGGGAGGCAATGCGCCCATGATGGGTTTCCACTCGGTAATAGAAAGGCCCGATCCGGTCAAACGCGTGATGCCACCCAATAAAACCTGTATGACGATCATGAAGATCCCGGCAAGGAGCCAGATAGCTACAGGCCTTGAAGAACGTGGATGCTGCAATTCTTTCGCCATGCGGCTGCAAGTTACCCGCGGAACTCTGGATAAAATAATTTTGTTCAACACGGCTTATGTTTGAAATTGCAACCGGATGCTACAACCCTATTTCCAGGACGAATTGATTGAAGCAGGCTGCGATGAAGCCGGTCGCGGCTGCTATGCCGGCCCCGTATTCGCGGCTGCGGTGATACTCCCCAGGGATTTCTATCATCCAATGCTCAATGATAGTAAACTTGTGCCGCCGGATGAACGTGCGGAATTGAAAGTATTCATCAAGGCCCATGCCATCGCCTATGCCGTAGCCATGGTAGACAATGATGAAATAGATCAGATAAATATTCTCCGGGCTTCGATAAAGGCCATGCACCTCGCACTCGATAAATTGAGGAAGCGCCCCACCTTACTACTGATCGATGGCAACCGCTTCTATCCCTATCGCAATCTCCGCCACGAATGCGTGATAAAAGGAGATGGCATTTATTCCAGTATCGCCGCTGCGAGCATTCTTGCGAAAACTCATCGCGACGCGTACATGAAACAGCTTCACAAAGAATTTCCCCACTATAACTGGAAAAACAATAAGGGTTACGGAACACTCGAGCACCGGAAGGCCCTCGATCAGCACGGCATCTGCCGCTACCACCGCAAGAGTTTCCGGCTGTTCTCCGAGCCCGATCCGGAACAAATGGAGATCTTTCCTCCTGATTCTCCTGAGGTTAATTATTGTTAATTCGGCATATCTCTATTAAACTCCTGATTCCCGCCACTGTCTTATCTCCAAACAATTTTGGTAACAAGAAAGATGGAGGCAGTAAGAGGTCGGTAAGTTTTCAAGCTATTATATACGCTGGCTTAAAATGCGCTGACAGGAATTGTTTTCCGCCATCAATCGATTAAATTTTAAAAGATGAAAAAGATATTAGCCTTAGGTGTTGTTTTCGCACTTTTCTCCATCGCAGTCTCTGCACAACCAGGGCAGGATGCACTTCGCAAGAATGTTTCGGGAGATCATTTCCGCTCCGGCCAGGTAACCCGTGGCGAACAGTTCAAGATGAACCGCAATGACGCGAAGTTTCACAAGACGAAACGCCGTTTCCACCGCGATGGACATTTCAATCGCTTTGAAAAAAGGAAACTCCACAACATGAAAAAACATAATCACAGGCAGGCATTCCGCTCCAGGCATAATGGTCACAGGAGAGTGATGTAAGGATCTATTCGCAAGCAGAGGGTTCACATAGAAACGCTCCGGGCACTTTGCCGGAGCTTTATTCATTCCACTTGCCCAGACCCTCCCGGATAAGGACGGGATCATCATTGGTCAGGTCTATTACCGTTGACGGCATGGCCCCGCCAATGCCTCCGTCGATCACCATATCCACCTCGTTGCGGAAATTCTCATACATGACCTCAGGATCAGTGTAGTCCTCTATCATTTCGCCGGGAAGCGAGGCACTCAGTATCGGCCTTCCGAGCTGCTGGATGATGGCATGGGAGATATTATTGTCCGGAATGCGAAGGCCAATCGTGTCTTTCTTGCTTTGCAGGATCTTCGGGACCATTTTACTGGCCGGGAGAATGAAAGTATAAGGTCCTGGAAGGAATTCTTTTAATATACGGTATGTTGCAGTCGAAAGCTGTTTGGCGTATTCGCTCAGGTGGCTGAGATCCGAGCAAATAAAAGACAATTGCGCCTTCTTTGGGTCCACGTTTTTGATCCGACAGATCCTCTCGATCGCCCGGTGCTGGAGTATATCACATCCAAGCCCATATATAGTATCTGTGGGATATATGATGATACCTCCCTTTTCAAGGGTCTCCACGACGGATTTTATTTGTCGCGGCTGAGGATTCTGCGGATGAATATGCACTAACATTGTAAAGAAATCCGGCATATGGCCGGGCGCGTTTTTATCGGGCTATAAAACTACAGCGTTTTACTAAAATTAATCGGTCGTTATTGCTAATTGAGTGACAATTTCTATTTTCCCTATTTTTATCTTTGCCAAAAACGCCTTGCATGGAACTGAAACCGGTGATTACGGTAGATTCGATGGATCCCGAGGTCTTCAAAAGGGATTTTTATGCGCCGGGCATTCCCGTGGTGATCAAGAATATGGCAAAAGACTGGCCCGCCTATTCTAAATGGAACTGGGACTATTTTAAAACACTGGTCGGCAATCAAAGAGTACCGTTGTACAATAATGTAAAGAGCGACGCCTACACACCCATCAATACGGCCGACGATTACAAGACCTTCGGAGAATATATCGACATGATCAGCCAGGGACCTGCCGGCTGGCGGATATTCCTCTTCAACATTTTCGATCATGCGCCCGAACTCGTCAATGACTTTACCTGGCCCGAACATTTGATGAAGGGCTTCGTGAAGAAATACCTGATGCTGTTCACTGGCGGGGCTACCAGCATTACCCATATGCACTTCGATATCGATCTTTCGCATATCCTCCACACGCAGTTTGCAGGAAGGAAGAGAGTACTGATGTTCCCGCATGAAGAACAGTATAAACTTTACCGCAAGCCCTTCGAAGTATTGAGCATGGCCGATTTCTCTCACTATTACGACGGGAATGGCAGTCCGGACTACCAACAGTTTCCCGCGCTTCGTTTAGCCAAGGGATATGACCTGGTATTGGAACATGGCGACACATTGTTCATGCCCGCCGGCTATTGGCATCATATGGAATACCTCGATAGTGGATTCGCGATGAGCCTGAGAGCCATGCAACCCTCCCTTGCCGGGAAGATCAAAGGCGCCTGGAGCCTGATCGGAATGCGTGGCATCGATACCATAATGAAAAGAACACTCCCCAAGTGGTGGTATGAGCGAAAGAAGAAACAGGTGTTTGAAAAAGCGGCAAAAGAACTGAAGAACAATTTGGCAATTTGATAATTTGGCAATGTGCCAATGATCCACATTACATTAGTCATTATTCATCGGAGCACGCCGCATTGGCTAATTATCAAATTACCAAATTGGCTAATTGTTTTATTGGATGGTCCAAATCTCACTCCCCCTCAACAGCCTATCCAAATCGGGCGCCTTCCTGGCCTTCGCATCCTCTATCTGCAGCGCCATTACCTCTTCATAGCATGGACGATCGGTTTCATAGAACACACCGAATGGTCTCGGTAAATGCCCTTCGATCTTGGGATCATCGAACACACGAACCAGTATCTGTGCCTTGTAGATGTCCTTCTCATCATGTATCCAGCAATCATCTGCGCTGAATCCATTGTTCAGGTCCACGATCTTCGGTGTAAACCCATCGAGTTTTATTCCCTTATCACACCCAGCGCCAAACACCAGTGGCTTCCCCTGCTCGAGGAACAGGGTCTCCTGCGGTTTCGTCGATTTCTCCGTAAATATTTCAAAAGCGCCGTCATTAAAGATGTTGCAATTCTGATAGATCTCCAGGAATGAAGCGCCCTTGTGCTGGTTCGTCCTGATCAGCATGGCTTGCAAATGCTTCGGATCGCGGTCCATCGTTCTCGCCACATAAGTGGCATCGGCACCCAGCGCCAGGGCGAGTGGATTGAAAGGGTGATCGATACTTCCGAAGGGCGTAGACTTGGTCACCTTCTTCTCTTCTGAAGTTGGAGAATACTGCCCCTTCGTCAATCCATATATCTGGTTGTTGAAAAGTAAAATGTTCACATCGAAGTTGCGGCGCAACAGGTGAATGGTATGATTACCGCCGATGCTCAATCCATCGCCGTCTCCACTCACGATCCAGACACTGAGTTCGGGCCGGCTCGCCTTCAATCCCGAGGCTACCGCCGTGGCCCTCCCATGAATGGAATGCATGCCATAGGTATTCATATAGTAGGGAAAGCGGCTACTGCACCCGATGCCGGAAATGATAACGATATTCTCCCTCGGTATACCGAGTGTAGGCATCACCTTCTGTACCTGTGCAAGAATGGAGTAATCGCCGCATCCGGGGCACCAACGGACTTCCTGGTCGGTAATAAAATCTTTGGCGGTTAGAACGGGGGCTGTAATAGTATCGGGCATATCTCAATAATTAAGGCAAAGTTAGTACAGAGTGGCCTAAAACCCACTCCCAATCTCAGGATAGAAACGCTGCTATGCCCTGCCTCATTGCCTTCCTCTCACAGCGGGCTGGCCGCCAGGCGGCTCTTTCTGCCGTTATTAAAACCAGTCCCTTCTTTTAACAAATCATAAAGGGCCATCCGCTTCCTGCTCTATGCAAAATAAACGACCATGAATTCGTACATTCAATCACCAAAATTATCAGATGAGAAAATTCCTGGTTGCATTTTCAAGCTGTCTTTTCCTTCTGCCAGCCTTAGCCCAAAAACTACGGGAACCGGTAAAGGTGACCGATATGCTAAAGATAAAATCGGTGAATGCTGTCACTCTTAATTGTGATGGAAGCAAGGCCGTCATCACGCTCACTACTATTGAACCGGATGGCGATAGCAAGTGGGAATACAAGTACGTGAACCAGCTATGGATGGTATCAACCGACGGCGTTTCCGCCCCGCGCCAACTCACATCCAGGGATGGTGCTTCGCAGGCAGCCTGGAGTCCCGACGGTAAACAACTGGCCTTCGTCCGCGTAGCGGATGGCAAGCCGCAGATATTTCTCATACCCACCGACGGAGGCGAGGCGGTCCAGCTTACAAAATTCCGCTATGGAGCAGGCTCACCAAAATGGAGCCCCGATGGCCGGCAGTTATTATTCTCATCCAGTATATCATTGAAAGACCTGTTGGTTGATTCGGTTCTCAACCCCGGGAAGACTATCCCGCTATGGCCGTATGAAAAGCCGGGCATGGAGAATAGCGCTTTCCTGAAAGCAAACAAGACCAAAGCAGATCCCGATGGTACCCTGGAAGAAGCCAGGGCTTACCTGGAAAATAATGCAAATGATAAGAAGGCAAAAGTGGTTGATAAACTAACCTTCCAGGATGAGACGGAAGTCACCAGCGAAATGAGCTTTAATCATTTCTTTCTCATCAATGCCGTGCCCGATGCAAAACCAATCGCGGTCACCAGGGGGTTCTTCCGGTTCAATTCCGCCAGCTTCACTCCCGATGGCAAACAAATTGTACTGGCCGGAAGCATGGACTCGTTGCAACACCCCGACAGGGTATTGGAGAGTTCTATTTTCATTGTTAATTCCGATGGCAGTTTCCTCCGTACACTCCTGAGTGAAAAGGGGAAAAATTTCTTCTCACCGGTGATTTCACCCTCCGGGCAATGGCTCGCATATATGTATGGCACTACCTCGTTCGTCACTGTGCCGGCATTAGCTATTGTTTCGCTTGCGGGCGCGGAGAAGAAGACCATTGAGATCCCCTTCGACCGCAGTAAGGGCAATCTCGATTGGAGCGCCGATAGCAAATTCATTTATTTCGCAGCACAGAGCAATGGCGGCGCCCCTTTGTACAAGGCAGAATTGAATACGGGAAAAGTAGAGGCCCTATCGGATGACAACAGCGGCATAACGGGTTTCGATATCGGGAATAATAAAATTGTATTTGCCCGGACCGAGGTTGCCGATCCATCTGAATTATTCGTTTCGGATCTCAACGGGAAAAATGTAAAACAACTTACCAGTTTCAATTCGGACTGGCTCTCCGCGAGAGCACTCTCGTTTCCGGAAAAGAAAACCTTCGTCAACAGCAAAGGGCAAACGGTTGAATACTGGATCATGAAGCCCGTGAACTTCCAGGAAGGGAAGAAGTATCCGCTATTGCTCGAGATCCACGGTGGGCCATCTTCCATGTGGGGACCCGGCGAAAACAGCATGTGGCATGAATACCAGTATTTCTGCAGCAAGGGATACGGCGTGGTCTATTGCAATCCCCGCGGCAGCGGCGGCTATGGCCTCGACTTCCTGCGCGGCAATGTAGCCGATTGGGGAACGGGTCCCACAAGCGATGTATTAACCGCGCTGGAAAAGACGGTAGCGCTGGGTTGGGCCGATACATCTAAACTATTGGTCTCCGGCGGCTCCTATGCGGGCTATCTCGTGGCCTGGAT
Source organism: Chitinophagaceae bacterium (assembly GCA_035488975.1). GTDB lineage: Bacteria > Bacteroidota > Bacteroidia > Chitinophagales > Chitinophagaceae > DATHKS01. Next base: position 8,045 of record DATHKS010000418.1, read on the forward strand.
AGTAGGTCACGACAAACGTTTCAAGGCGGCCTGTGCCCAGCGGGGCGTCTATGATCTTGCTACCTTCTTCGGAGAGGGAAATGCATGGAGGCTCGTCCCAAATTATTTTGGGGGCTATCCCTGGGAGCCGAAAGTAAAAGAACTTCTTCAACATGAATCTCCCATTACCTATGTGGAAAACATCACCACCCCGCTCATTATCTTCCACGGTGAAAGTGACAGGCGTACCGGTGTGATACAGGGCGAAATGCTGTACCGTAGTCTGAAAGTGCTGGGAAGGCCGGTGGAATATGTGCGCCACCCGGGAGGTACGCACGAGCTTACGCGGAGCGGAAATAATCGCCAGCGCATCGATCAGCTGCTGCGGACCTGGGAATTCTTCGAGCGGTGGATCCATTGAACGGCGTCCGGAGAGAACAAAAGGATTGATCCATGTTTTTATCTCTTTCGCCTGATTGCGATAACTTCGCCGCTCAATAAGCCTGTTAGTTATGAGTACTCCTTCATTTGATTTCGGCATGGTTGGGCTTGGAACCATGGGCCGTAATCTCCTCCTGAATATTGCCGATCATGGCTTTGCAGCCATAGGTTTCGATAAAGACACCAGCAAGGGCAGCCTGCTTGAATCCTCGGCATCACCCGGGACCACGGTCAGGGGCGTCAACACGCTTGAGGCAATGATCTCCCAACTGAAGACTCCGCGTAAGGTGATGATGCTCGTGCCTGCAGGACCTGCCGTTGATTCAGTCATCAGGGATCTCCTCCCACTACTCGAATCCGGCGATATCGTCATCGATGGAGGCAATTCACACTTCACCGATACACTGAAAAGGATAGCATTCCTGCAGGATAAGAAAATCCATTTCATGGGAATGGGTGTAAGCGGCGGCGAGCAGGGCGCAAGGAGAGGCCCTAGTATCATGCCCGGTGGAGATGTAGAGGCATGGCACGAGATACGCCCGATCCTCGAGGCAATTTCTGCAAAGGTGAATAATGAACCCTGTGTCGCCTACATGGGCAAGGCTGCTGCGGGGCACTATGTAAAAATGGTGCACAACGGCATCGAATACGCCCTCATGCAGATCATCAGTGAGATCTATGATTTCCTTAAGAGAGGCCTCGAACTTACTAACGAAGAATTGCATGATGTGTTCAGGAAATGGAATGAAGGCGAATTGCAATCCTTCCTGATAGAGATCACCGCGGATATATTTAAGACGAAGGATGATGTAACCGGCAACTCGCTTGTCGACATGGTCCTCGATAAGGCGGGCTCGAAAGGAACGGGAAAATGGACCTCGCAGGAAGCGATGGACCTGCCCGTGCCTCTTCCTACAATAGATATGGCGGTAGCCATGCGTGATCTGTCGGTGTACAAGGATGAACGCATAGCAGCCGCAGCGCTTTACAAACCAAAGATCAAAAAATTCACGACGAATAAAGAAAAGCTCATTCAACAACTACAGGATGCCTTATATGCATCTTCCCTGGTATGTTATGCGCAGGGCCTCGCGATGCTGCAGAAGGCATCGGGCGAAAGACAAATGGATATCCCGCTCAAAGATGTAGTGAAGATCTGGAGAGGCGGTTGCATTATCCGCTCTTCAATGCTCGAAGTATTCACTGCAGCCTATCAGAAAAAACCACAGCTTGTCAATATTCTCTCTGATAAAAAGATAGCCGCCATCTTCAAGAAGAAACAGGCGGGATTGAGAAAGACAGTGGCATTATATGCCGGCGCAAGAATACCGGCCGCGGGACTATCGAGTGCGCTTGCCTACTTCGATGCCTACACGAGCGACCGCATGCCTACCAACCTGATACAGGCGCAGCGGGACAACTTCGGCGCACACACCTATCAGCGCATCGATAAGGAAGGAAGCTTTCATACTGAATGGTAAATAAATAGTTTAGAAAATAATTTTTATGGAAAAGAAAACAAACTTGCCTCCTACAATTCTATTCATCTTTGGAGGAAGTGGTGATCTGGCAAACCGCAAATTAATCCCGGCCTTATATAATTTATTCATCGATGGACAACTGCCCGATAAATTCATGGTAGTTGGTGTTGGCCGCACCGCCTTCGCTTCGGAGGACGAATACAGGAATAAATTACTCGATGGCACAAAACAATTTTCGAGACGTAAGGAAAGGATAGATGAGAAATGGCCACAGTTCGCTTCGCGGATTTCCTATCATTGCATGGACCTGCAGGACGATGGTTCCTACCAGAACATGGTGACCTGGATCAATGAGAAGGGAAAGGAGTGGAATGTCGAACCAATCGTGATCTTCTACCTGGCAGTGGCGCCGCAGCTCGCACCGGATATCGCGAAGAAATTATCCGCACAACGCATCTGCACCAATCCCTCGAATTGCAGGATCGTATTTGAAAAACCATTCGGCCACGACTGGCAAAGTGCCCATGACCTCAACCAGCTGCTGAGTGGCATGTTCAAGGAAGAACAGATATTCCGTATCGATCACTACCTGGGAAAAGAAACAGTGCAAATATACTTGCCTTCCGTTTTGCGAATGCAATGTTCGAGCCCATCTGGAATAATCACTATATAGATCATGTGCAGATCACCGCCGCCGAGACAGTAGGCGTGGAGGATCGCGGAGGTTACTATGAACAATCCGGCGCATTGAGGGACATGGTTCAAAACCACGTGCTGCAACTCCTTTGCATGATCGCGATGGAGCCGCCAACCTCATTCGACTCCAACGAGATCAGGAATAAGAAAGTGGATGTACTTAATGCAATAAGAAGAATAAATACCGAGGATGTGCATGAACAGGCCGTACGCGGGCAATATGGCGCCGGCTGGGTGAAAGGACAACAGGCGCCGGGCTATCGCCAGGAGAAAAGCGTGGACACACATTCCAATATAGAGACATTCGTTGCCGCGAAATTCTTCGTCGATAACTGGCGCTGGAAGAATGTGCCCTTCTATATCCGTACCGGCAAACGTCTTCACGAGAAAGTAACCCTCATCACCATACATTTCAAGGAAGCTCCTCATTTCGCATTTCCACCGGAAGCCGCAGATACCTGGAGAGCCAATCGTCTCACCTTCGGCATACAACCGCAAATGGATATCCGCATACGGTTCCAGGCGAAACGTCCGGGCACCGAGATGGTATTGAATCCCGTGGATATGGTCTTCAACTATTCGGAAGCCTACCAGGAACAGGAGCCGGAGGCTTACGAAACATTGCTTGAAGATGTGATAGAGGCAAACCAGACCCTGTTCATGAGGGCAGACCAGGTAGAAGCCGCGTGGAAAGTGATCACGCCATTGCTGGAAGTTTGGGAGAAAAGACTTCCTGTCGACTTTCCAAATTATGCTCCCGATAGTTGGGGACCTGAAGATGCCGAGGCATTGATCGCCAGGGATGGTCACTCCTGGGCAACGGTACCGACACCTGCCGTCATTGAAAATAAATAAGCGCTGAAAATGGAAATAAATATTTCGGCAAATGGTGATGAACTAAGCCTGAAGGTTGCGGACTGGCTCGTACAATACATAGCCGGGGTGTTGAAGCAATCGGATCGCTTCACTATTTCGTTATCCGGCGGAAGTACGCCCAGGAAATTATTCCGATTGCTGGCGTCGGAAAAATATAAGAATTCAATCGAGTGGGCGAAGCTTCATTTCTTCTGGGGTGATGAGCGCTTTGTTCCCTTTGCGGACGAGCGCAATAATGCCAGGATGACCTTTGAAGAATTGCTGGATCTCGTTCCCGTACGAAAGGAACAGGTATATATCATGCGCACGGATCTGTCACCTGAAGCCGCCGTGACTGCATACAATGCCATTTTACATCAATATTTTAAGGACAGCGGCCCTTCATTCGATCTTGTTTTTCTCGGGCTGGGCGACAATGCCCACACGCTTTCACTCTTTCCCGGTTATGAAGTGGTGCATGAGAATGAAAAATGGGTGACGGCATTTTTCCTGGAAGAACAGGATATGTTTCGCATCACGCTGACCGCGGCCATTGTGAACAGGTCTGCGGCGGTCGCGTTCCTGGTTACGGGAGCCGATAAGGCAGAGGCCGTAAAGGAGATCCTGGAAGGAAAATCAGATCCAGACAAATACCCCGCCCAGGTGATAAAGCCTGTTGACGGGACATTGTATTGGTTCCTGGATGAAGCCGCGGCGTCCGACTTAACGAAAAATCGTTGATCGGCGCGATGGGCCAACCTATCGCAGCAATTTCTCGTCAGGGATAAATTGCAAATCAACAATAAGCCTTCATGATCGATAAGAAAATAATAACGCTGATGGTGCTCGGCCTGCTGGTCCTGGCAGGGGTGGCCTGGGTTGCCAACCCGGACGACCGCCATAAGAATCTGAAGGTCCTGCCCAAAGATATCCCCGATGCCATGCTGGACAGCATCATGAAGTCCTATACGGTGTCCCTGGGGGTCGACTGCAGTTTCTGTCACTCCGCAATGAAGGACATGCCGGATAGCCTGGACTATGCGGCCGATGGAAACGAGATGAAGGAAAATGCGCTGAAGATGATGCGGATGACCATCGAGATCAATAAGAGTAACTTCAATTACGATAAGACTATCCGGCCGGAATACCTGAACGTGATAACCTGTATGATCTGCCATCGCGGGGAGGCCTATCCGCTCCATTGATCCCCGTTCCGCTACGCCACGATGCCTACCCATTTTTCTTGCCCCGTTTTTCGAAGAAAAGCCCGAAATCGTAACATACCACGACGATTAGATAAAACCACTTAGCATACGATTGCGTATTATTACTGAATAAGCACAAGGTTTTACTGAATTTTAGTATAAACCATTATAATTAAGCACTATGTGCGGAAAACGAGCGTTAAATTTATACGATGAAACCGAATGGTTGTGTTCGGCTTCATTCCTTATCCTAACGAAAAATCAAGCGTATGAATTTGTTCAAGTTGATGGGGTTGATTTCGACGGTTGCGCTGGCGCTTCCGCCGATACTCATAATCCTCCTGAGACTGGTCCGTTACAGAAGTTTTCCGGCACTGCTTGCCTACTATATTCTCATTTGCAGCAATACTATCCTGCTGCTGGGATATTTTGACCTGGGCAATGGCACAGCTGTTAATCTCAGGAACCTTATCACCCTAAGTGCTACCCCTGCAATCCTGTTATTCCTTACCTATTTTAGCAGAACCCCCTCACTCAAGAGAAAATTATTGATATCCATCGCATGCTTCGTGGGCTTCGAGCTTATCATGCTTACGATCTTCGGCCTGTCCGACAACACGATGAGGATCGTACAGGGGCCCGGAATATTATTGACACTCTTCTTCTCGTTGTCCTTCTTTATCCACCAGGTGAAGATCACCGTGGTGTATCATAAGGCGGCGGGCAAGGCGCTTATGGTGGCTTCGCTCCTTTTTGCCTGCGTGGGGTATGGCTATGTGTATGTAGTGAACACGATCCTCAACACTCCTTTTAAAGAGGATGCCAACCTGATCCTTTTCCTGGTATCTATCTTCTCGTCCCTCACCATGGCCTTTGGACTTTTCTTTGAACAGAAACGGGTACGCCAGTTGGAGGAACTGCAGACCACACGACAGGAACTCAAGTCGATCTATGGCGAACAGGACAAAAAAAAGACGACCTCTTTCGAGACGATCGTCTTCAACTATGATAAAAAACAATGGAATTGATTAGAAACTATACTTTCCTTTCGAAATCATTTTATCGGCAATTCTTCTCCTCGACTCTTTACTATTGAAGGGCTCGGCCTTGGTGAAGCGCTTAAGACCCATCAGGATCATCCGTTGTTCATCCCCTTCGGCAAATGAATTGATGGCATCCTTTCCAGACTTATTTATTTTATCGGCTGCATCGTAAAGATAGGTGCGCATGATGTCCTGCTGCAGAAGCGTGGCTTCCTCTCCCTGTTGCTCGGTCATCTTCATCACTCTCAGCAATACGCTTTCGGAATTGAAGATCTCGATCGCCATATCCGCGAGATTCATAAGGACCTCCTGTTCATTCTCGATCTTCATCATGAGCTTTTGAACCGCGGCGCCCGCCGACATCAGCAGCGCCTTCTTCAGATTTGCAACCAGCTTCTTTTCTTTCGCGAAGGGCGCATCATCCCCGGCTCCAAAATCGGGTATGCTCATCAGTTCCTTCTGCACGCTCATTGCCGGTCCCATCAGATCCAAACGCCCACCCATCGCTCTCTTCAATGTCATGTCCAGTGTAAGGAGCCTATTGATCTCATTCGTTCCTTCATAGATCCTGTTGATGCGGCTGTCGCGATAGGCGCGTGAAATATTATACTCGGCGCTGAAGCCATTGCCCCCGTGTACCTGCACACCTTCATCTACTACGAAGTCCAGTACCTCGCTACCATATACCTTGAGCATCGCACATTCGATAGCATATTCTTCTGCGGCGCCAAGCATGGCCTCGTTGAAAGGTTTCCCGGCCGCCAGTAATTCCTTCTCCTTCTCGTCGATCCAATCGGCTGTCCGGTAAAGCGACGATTCGGCAACGAATATTTTGATCGCCATCTCGGCAAGCTTATGCTTGATGGCCCCGAAGTTGGCGATTGGCTGCTTGAACTGCTCCCTGGTCTTGGCATACACAACCGTATCGGTCAATGCCCTTCTTGCACCACCCGTTGCTGCTGCACATAATTTCAGGCGCCCGATATTGAGAATATTAAATGCGATCTTATGTCCCTTGCCAACCTCCCCGAGAAGATTCTCAACAGGGACCTTGGCATCCTGGAAATACAATTGTACCGTGGATGAACCCTTGATGCCCATCTTATGCTCTTCCGGTCCCTGTGTAAAGCCTTCCGTTCCGCGATCTACGATGAACGCGCTGAACTTATCGCCATCAATCTTGGCAAACACCGTGTACACCTGGGCAAATCCTCCATTGGTGATCCAGCATTTCTGTCCATTAAGCAAATAAAATTTCCCATCCGCACTCAGCGTCGCGGTGGTCTTCGCGCCCAATGCATCGCTACCGCTATTCGGTTCGGTCAGGCCATACGCACCCGCCCATTCGCCGGTGATGAGTTTCGGAATATACTTCTGCTTCTGTTCGGGCGTACCGAAATACAGGATAGGCAGGGTGCCGATCCCCGTGTGCGCTGCAATTGCCACCGAGAAGGAATGGCCCGCCCCGAGATATTCGTTTACAATCGTTGAGGTAACGAAGTCCTTGCCCAACCCGCCATACTCCTCGGGAAAGGATACCGACAACAGGCCCTGCTCACCGGCCTTCTTCACCAGCGATTTCATGAGACCGGGCTCGAGATTGTCGATCCTGTCGAGTATGGGATATATTTCCGCATCCAGGAACTGATCGCACATGTCGCGGATCATTTTCTGTTCTTCTACCATGTCCTCGGGGATAAAAGTGTCTGATGGCAGGGATTCCCTGACAAGGAATTGTCCTCCTTTCAGGAGATTCTTGGTTGCTGCAAGCATAGGCCGAAATTTATGTTTTTACAATATTAGGTCGTCAATCGTGAGTCGTCAATCGTGAATACAACACTCTATGATGAGAATATTCGAATCGAGCAATGTCCTGTCCTGGTCGATTCGAATATTCCTATAGCGGAGTGTATTCACGATTGACGACTCACGATTCACGTTATTCGCGTTTAGCTCATTTCAAATTGTCGTACACCACCTGTAGCACCTCTTTGCACACATCTATCCTGTCCGGCGGCACCGTCTTCAAGGCGTCATTCAATGTCTCGTCCGCTATTTGCATCGTCTCCTCTTCCAGTTTCTGCGCCTGCTTGGTGAGATAAATGAGGTTGATCCGCCTGTCATTC